>NZ_JBSQYS010000017.1:0-95378 GCF_055140945.1 Sunxiuqinia sp. | reverse complement strand
ACGAAGGGCATTAATCAGTTCAACTTCATTAAGAGTGGCATAATCAACCGATTTTCGAGATGGTTTATCTTCAACAGCCGGTTTTTCAGCAAGCTCTTCTTTTTGTTCTTCAGAAGTTTCTTCTACTTTTTGAACTCCCTGATCCTCTTTTTCGCTCGCAACTGGTTCTTCTTCTTTAACCTCCGGAGTTTCCTTTTCTTCGGAAACAACATCTTTTTCTTCAGCTTCTGTTTCTAAAGGTTCGGGATCATCGTTGGGCTGAACGACTTGATCCTCGATAGAAGACTCTGCCTTCTCCGCTTCTTCATCCTGATCATTTTCATCTGATGCAGTGTGATCGGGCTTTTCAGCTGAAGTTTTTTCCGTTTTATCACTTTCCTTTGCTTCAGCTTTTTCTTCAGCAACGGGAGACTCCTTTTTCTTGTCCTCAATATCAGCTTTTTTCTCTGATGGTTGCGGCTTTTCAGTATGGGTCTCCGGGGTCTTTTCAGGCGTATTAGCAGCATCCGAACTATCAGATGTTGCTTTTAACTCATCATTTGAGTTTTTCAGGTCTTCGGGTTTCATGTGTTCAAAATTTAAATTACAAAGTAATTATCAGAGATTTAGGCTCCCTGTAGATGTACGAAAATATAATATTAAGTACGAATACTCAAGGAAAACAGCAATAAAGTAAGAAAAACAAACCGTCAGAAACAACAAATGCCGTTGAAATCAACGGCATTTGTTTATTATCTTCTGAAAATCAGTTTTATCCGATTTCAATTTGGCGTTTTACCGGAACGGCTTCTTCTTTCTTCGCAATCGTAATCCGAAGCACCCCATTGTTCGCTTCAGCTTTAATTTGGTCTTGATTGAGTTTTTCAGAGAGTCTAAATTTTTTCTCAAAATTCTTCTTTTCAAACTCAATACGAGAATACCTTAATTCTTCAGCTTCTTTTTCGTCAGCCTTTGGCTCAACCCCTTCGCTTTCTATCAACAAGATATTATTCTCGACCGATAGCTTAATCTGATCTTTTGAATAACCCGGAACTAAAAGCTCCAGCGTGATATCAGTGTCGGTTTCAAAAACATTCGCTGAAGGAGTGTATTTTAACTCTTCTTTTTCGTAACGATCAGTTGCTGTTTTAGGATTGAAAAAGTCTTTTAACAGTGCATCAACTGGATTGTTGTAATAAGCCGGACGGTTAACATTTACAAGTTTCATAATTTATTTCCTCCTGAAATTTAATTGTTTGTATTTTTAATTGTTTTTAAAATTATTGTTTCTGACCCTCCATTTTCAACTTCCATTCCAAGAAAAGAAATAAGACAAAAAAACCATTACCCAACCATTGAGCATGTCATTGTTTCCGGATTAGGCTACATTGAAATGCCGTATTGGCATCTTATCTAAATTAATGGATATATTTCTGGCTTTTTATTCCTATTCAAATTGCAAAAACTTGTTACTTTTGCAGCACAAATTTCACAACCATGCGCATCGATATTTTAACAGTTGTTCCTGAATTATTGGAAAGTCCGTTTAACCACTCCATCATCAAAAGAGGTCGAGACAAAGGAATGGTAGAAATTTACGTGCACAACATTCGTGATTTTTCAACCGACAAACACAAAAAAACTGACGACTATGCTTTCAGCGGTGGTGCTGGCATGGTGATGACCATTCAACCCGTTGAAGCTGCGATTGAACATTTAAAATCTCAACGGGAGTACGATGAGATCATTTACACGAGCCCCGATGGAGAGCAATTTGCACAAGGAATCGCGAATCAACTGTCACTTAAAAATAACATCATGATTCTTTGTGGGCACTACAAGGGAGTTGATCAGCGGATTCGCGATCATTTTATTACCCGGGAAATTTCAATTGGCGATTATGTACTCACAGGAGGAGAACTGGCCGCCGCTGTCATGACGGACAGCATCGTGCGCTTAATTCCTGGAGTTATTTCGGATGAAACCTCTGCCCTCACCGACTCATTCCAGGATAATTTGCTCAGCCCTCCGGTTTATACCCGACCGGCAGATTATAAAGGACTGAAAGTTCCTGACGTACTTTTGAGTGGCAATGACAAAAAAATAAACGAGTGGAAAGAGAAACAAGCTTACGACCGCACCAAAAAGCTACGTCCGGACTTACTCGATGAAAAGAATTAACCCCGTCGGCAAATGACGTTATATGGGCAGGTTCGGCATTTCCGATCATCTTCTGTTTGTTTATAAACATGATCAGCACCGAACATCTCACTCAATAGTTCATTTAAACTTTGCTGAAAGGGCTCTGCAATCTGCTGATAACTCAGGCGTTCGGCACCATAAATCACTTCGGGATGAAATTCGTCATCAAAGAAATCATCAATCTTATAAATGGCAGGCAATAAATTATTTTTTCCTGTCGATCGTTGAAAAATCTCAGAGTAAATCAGCGTTTGAAAAATTTCTTTCGGACGGCTTGATTTATCGCGCTGGTAAAACTGTTCAACACCTTTGAAATTCAACTTTAAATTGCGGCCGGTTTTATAGTCAATGATACGTGTTCCGCCATCCGTTTCATCAATCCGGTCGATTGTTCCACCAAGCAAAATTTGCTTTTCACCCTCAGGCAAGTCAATGTTAAAGGGGGCTTCGTACTGGCCCTCCAATGCAACAACCTTAAAGGGAGCAAACGCCAAATCGTTCTTCAACAATTGTGTTAAGTATGTTTCCAGATGATCTTTCACCAAAATATTTTTGCCCGATATTTTAATTTCATTCAGGTCTTTGTCTTTATAATACTCCTTTGCAAAAGCAGCTTTCACCACCTGCTCCAACTTGTGTTTATTTAGCAACAGGGCTTTTATATGATCTTTTTGCACTTCAGTGCCAATAAAATCGGCGTACAGCAACTCCATGGCATAGTGAAATAAGTTCCCAAACAGCCGTGGATCAACGTCTTCCGACACTTCCTCCGATTCCTTAATAAATGCAATGTGTTTGAAATAGAACTTTAACTTGCAATCCAAATAGGTATTTAGCGCGCTGGGACTTAATCTTCTGGAACTGTAATTATCCAATAGCTTTTGCTGATGTTCTTTGGTGGCAGAAACCGATATCGGCGCATTTTCAGACGATTTAAAGTTGAAGTCGAAGTAAAACTCTTTAGGGCGAACCTCTGAATCATATTTTAGTTGAAATAAATAGCGGCTCATTTCTCCCGAATTTAACCCATCGCTAGCCGAATTATAAACCAGCACTACTTCTTCAGCACGATGCAGCAACCGATAGAAATAATAGGCGTACATGGCATCGTGTTCTTCGTAGGCGGGCAAACCAAATGCTTTTCGCAAATGATATGGGATAAACGAATGAACGGGCGTAGACTTGGGCATTTTGCCTTCGTTGACCGAAAAGAGCACCACTTTCTTAAAATCCAGAATCCGAGTTTCCAGAAAACCCATCACCTGCAATCCGGTTAAAGGTTCGCCTTCAAAAGGAATGGATACCCGCTGCAAATGCTGAATAAGCAGCCGAAAAAATAATGCAAGAGACAACTTGCCGGTGCTCAGTTTTTCTAATGTGTCGCTCAGCCGCTGAATAGCCAGGTAGGCCTGATACAAATACTCCCCTTCCAGGTTTACAGGAGCATCTTCGTGGCTGGCAAATTGCAATCCGAGCTGCCGAATAACGGCCATCACATATTCAGCACAAGATTTCCAATCCGGCTGAGGTGTGAATATCAAGCGAAGCAATTCGTTCTGTACCAAATCACTTTGACGGACGTGGATCTTGTTTTTGCTCAAAATTTCGACAACCAAGGCTTTGGTTTCGGTGCTGGATATTAATTGATGTTTCAATAAAGCCAATACCGGCCGATGATAAAAAGCAATATGACCATCAAGCTTTCGGATATTTTTTTGTAAATCGATCAGCAAAGAGATTAAGCTGTAAACAGGCGTATCCTGCAAGGCGTAACCCATGGTGATGTTGATTTGCTTAAACTGCGAACCGGCAGCAGAAATAACAGGCACCAGCAAGCTTTCGTCTGATAAAACCAAGGCTGTATCATCAAAACGATCAGCTTTAATTTCATTTTCGAACAACTCCTTATAATTAATCACCTGCGCTTGAGCCACCTGACCGGGAACAGAAACCAAGGTTATTTTCTGCTCTTTTTGCTCTCCGGCATCCAGCTCAAAATGCTTGGGGGCTGGGAATTCAATCCGATTGCGACGGATAAAAAGCCCGGCCTCCATGATCGGATCGTTTAAAAACTGTTCGTCGTAATCCCAAAAGAACAACGCCTTTTCAGCTGTCTGAAAGAAGTTAAACAGCTTGTTTTCACATTTATTCAGGGCATTGAAACCGACAAAAACAAATTGATCGGCATTCAGTTTTTCTATTTTTCCCGCTGTCAAGCCTTCAATCAATTTACGATAAACCAAGCCTGTGTAACCGGCATTCTCCGTCAACAACTCGTTTCGAAAACGCTGATAAATAGCCGGCAGCTTGTTCCACATGGCCATAAATTTATCCTTATTCTCCGATCCGCTTGCTTTCCCAATATTTCCCCAAAATGCTTCAATCGCTTTCTTCTGCTCTGCACTTAAATAATCAAACCGCGTCTCAACTTCTTTTATATCTTTTATATTCTGAAACAGATCACTGGCATCCAATTGATATTTGTCGATATCATTGAAGTCGTTAAGTAGAATTTCGCCCCAAAAGAAAAAATCATCCAAGGACTCATCATGCCCTGTTTCGCTGACATAAACCTGATGCAAATGCAAAATCAGGCTAATCTGGTCTGATATTTGCATTCCCGACATCCGTGCAACTAATTCGTCGATGGTTATTGTTTCGGGTCCAATAATGGGTGATTTTACCAGTTCGTTTAAATAGGCGTTAAAAAACACACTGGCGCGCCGACTTGGAAAAACCAACGCAATGCGATTTAATTCATCGCCAAAAGTACGATACAAATATTGAGCAACCTGAGTTAAAAAAGGGGTCATGAAAAATATTTTTGATAAAGATAATACTTAAATTAAGGGCCTTGTAAAAAGAGTTATCAACGTTCAAAATAAATCAATAAAAAATGAAAACAATACATACAAAGATTAATCCGATGAAAACATTTTTTTTATTCTTTGCCCTGGCACTGGTCTCAACATCAGGCATGGCACAAAGCGAGCTAAACCCATTAAATTCGACCCCGTATATTGAAGTTACCGGAGAAGGTGAAATGGAAGTTATTCCTGATCAAATTTTCCTGCGCTTCACGCTAAAAGAACGCTACGATGGCAAGAAAAAATTCAATATCGAGGATCTGGAAAAGAAAATGAAACAACACCTGAAGGTGAATGATTTTGACTTGAGCAAGCTGTCGCTGGCTGATGCTGACGCTGATTATGTAACAATCAAGCGGAAAAACAAAGACGTACTCGCTTCGAAAGACTATGTGCTTGAAGTAGGCACAACCAACGAATTGGCCGACACGTGGGAGATTTTGGATGAAATTGATGTCTTGAATGCATACATCGAGCGTGTTGACCACACAAAAATGGAAGCATTCAAAAAAGAAGTAAAAATAAAAGCAATACAAGCAGCGAAAGACAAAGCCGGCTATTTACTGGAAGCGGTTGGACAAAATGTGGGATCTGCTTTATTCATTCAGGAACGGGAGAATTATGGACAACCCTATGCCAAAAACATCAGAGTGAGAGGAATGGCTGAGCTACAGGATGTAGCCACAACCGAAGCATCAGAACCTGTAATATCATTTCAGAAAATAAAACTGACTTACAAAGTTTTTGCACGATTTGCGATCAACTAGCACACAAATAAAAACACACCGAGCAGGTTTTTCCCAGACTCGGAAGAAGGAATTGCGAACAAAGACAGTAAAGGTCAAATTTGAATCTCAATTTGCCAGATACAACAAGGCGTTGAGCAACAGCTTTCGATAATTGGGATTTTCATAACTTGATTTGCCATGACCAGGTTGCATATAAATAATTCTTGATGATCGATATGTATGCTCCCAGCCTATGATTTTCGTACTCTCTGGATGATTGGTTCCTAATAGTGGGGTTACTTCGGGCGACACCCAGGTGTTTCCGTATACTTCATCAAACAAGGAAAAATCTGTCAACCCAGCAGTAATCGGATGCGCAGTGGCTAGCAACTGTACGGAAATGTCGGTGTCGTGTAAATAAGTGGAAAAACCATTTGCCGGCGTTTTCGTGTATCTTTTAGAGTCATAATACCGGCCGCCCAAGATATTTTGAAACTCACCCCAAGCTTGATAAGAAACAAGCGCATGATGCAGGAAGAGCATCGGCTTACCCTTTTCAAGTAATTGTAAAAATGCGATCTGCTCGTCTTTCGATATTTCCTGAAACATGTCATAAAATACCAATACGTCATATTTTTCCAGGCCATTTTCTAGCATCACCTTATTCGCTTTGGGCTGAGCAAGTTCCTCCCAAGCTATTTGCTCCATCGAATCAAATAGTTCCGCAAAAGCCTCCCTATCGAAATCATGACCTCCGGTCACCACCAAAACTTGAATTTTCTGACTAAAACCAGTCAAGCTAGTCAGCAAAAGCACACCAACCATTACTATTTTGTTCATGGTACGACTAAAAAAATTAGGATGAAATCTGAAATCGCAAAAAACACCCCACATGAAATCCAAGGTCATTAAATTGAATTTTCCGATCCGTTTCATCATTAGTTTTAGTTTATTCGGACTCAAAAGTAAAAAAAATGAGTTTTAGGATTATTCTAATTAATGCGTTATAAAACACTTTTCATTTTTATCCGTCAGGAAATGAATCAAAAGGAAAGAGCCACGTCCTTAGGGTATTTGCATGTTAAAAGCATACTAAAACGTTCAATATTCTCCATCAATAATTCTTATCAAACTACAAAAAGTTGAATTCGGAAAGTCTATGACCATGCTCTGAGAACGCGGGTTTTCAATTTCCATCAGATTTTACTTTGATTACGCAACTATTTTCACAAAATTGGTCTCTATTATTATTGATACCTGAAATCAGAATCCACATTGAATGACAAAAGAAAGAAAACAGATAGTGAAACACCTGATTAAATGGACACTGCTTGCTTTGTTCGCTTTGATTGTTGTTTTTATTATACTCTCGTTTTTCTTTGCTGAAACACTGATAAAAGATGAATTAGAAAAGCAATTCGCAAAAAAAACGAATGGCGCATACTCACTGAGCTTTGAAGATTTGTCGGTTGACATCTTCAGCCAAAGCCTATCGATTTCACATATCGGTATTCATGATAATAATTCATCGAAAGCTGAATATTTAATAAAGGCTGATTTAATAAAAATAAATAAGGTGC
This sequence comes from Sunxiuqinia sp., assembly GCF_055140945.1. Classification (NCBI taxonomy): domain Bacteria; kingdom Pseudomonadati; phylum Bacteroidota; class Bacteroidia; order Marinilabiliales; family Prolixibacteraceae; genus Sunxiuqinia; species Sunxiuqinia sp. The sequence goes on along the minus strand of NZ_JBSQYS010000017.1, from coordinate 88,022 downwards.
GGCTTTATAAATTATTAGCTAAAAGAAAACTGAAGATTAGAAAACTAAAGATTGAATCGCCTTCATGGGAACTAAAAACAGATACGCTTCAACAAGAAAAGTCGGAAGATCCATTTGCATTTATCCAAAAAATCTCACCGCTTTTTAACAGGTACTTAAGAACAATTTCGATTGAAGAAATTGAGCTTTCGAATGCAGGATTCCTCACCGGTCAACTTCCCATAAACTCGGCAAACAGGTTGACTAACCTGAATTTTAATATCGGAATTTCAAATTTTTACACTGATTCTGTTCACATTAATAGCGAGAAGGATTTTTTTAAAGCTGATGATGTCTACTTTGGTATTGACAATTACCAAAAATCGTTGCCCGACAGCATTCACGAACTGTCTATTCAAAAGATACAATATTCGCTAAAAAATAAAGATATCGTTGGAACTGATATTCAACTTACCCCGGTTGATTCAAGCCAGGTAAAAGGAACACGCTATCATGTTGAAGTTCCAGAGATCAAAATCAAGTCTAATCAATTAAGAGAAATTTTTCAGAATGACAGTGTTCAGATTGATTCGCTATTTTTGATAGATGCACAAATACAAGTATTTCCATTAGAGGGTGCACCAGAGATTAACCTGAAAAAAATTAAAGAGTTTGATTTGTATCAACTCGTAAAAGGCGAAATCGGGCAACTGAAGATAAACCACTTGTCGATGAACGCCGAAAAGCTTAAAATTGAGCGAAAGAAGGAAAACAAAACCGGAATTCAGGAATTCTATGACCTTGACGTTCAATTGGACAGCTTGCTGCTTAGCGAAGATTCGTACACCGATCCGAACAGAATTCTATATTCCACAAACCTATACTTAGAGATTGATAATTACTATTTGCTGATGAATGATGAAATCCATCGATTCGACGCAACAAGTATCATCGTGTGCAGCGAAAATAGCTTTTTAAGTGCCGACCACCTGCAGCTAAAACCAAACCAAAATCCGTCAACCGAAATGACGACAGTTGACATGGAATGTGATAGCATCCGACTAATTGACATCGACCTGAAAAAATTATTTCACAAGCGGGAAATGCCGCTGCAATCAATTTTAGCCTATCGGCCAACATTAATAATTAACAAGGGCGATACCAAACGCAAGACTCAAAAAGAAACAAACAGCCTGCTTTATTTTTTCATCCGTAACTACATTAAGGGTATCTATGCCAACTTGGTTGAATTCGACCAGGGAAAATTCACCATTAACGCCGAAGACAATCCGCAGCAGTCCGGCGTAATCTCATCAGATTTTTCGTTTAGGTTAACCGATTTCTCGCTGGATTCAACAAGTGCAAACAGAACCGACAAACTATTTTTTGCAACGAACATTGATTTAAATTTTTCGAACTACGAAATGAAGCTGGTGGATCAAATCCACCGATTAAAAATTGAGCAGATCAATGTGTCAACCTATCAAAACAGAGCGACTATTCGGAATCTGGAATTGTCGCCCGACAAACCTGAGATGAACGCCCGATTACTCAAAAAACTAAACCGCTCACAGATTTATGATATTCGTGTTCCCTACATGCGCTTGAACAACACAAATATTCACCAGGCATTTTTCAATAAAAAACTACGAATCAATCGTTTCTCTATCGTTGAACCCAACATTTACCTGGAAGTTTTTTCGAGACCAGAAAAACAGAGCGAAAACAAATACTCGTCTCAAGAATTCTACGATCTGTTAAGTAACTATATTGAGAATATTTCGATAAAAAAAATTACGACTACCAACGGTAATATTCAGCTAATTGCGCATAGCAAGAAAGGAAAGACGATTTCGTTCAATAATAAATTTAGTCTTGAACTTGAGAACTTTGCTTTAAGCGAAGTCGAGATCAAAAAGCATAAACTGTTATTTGCCGATGACTTTGAATTGAAAATTGAAGATCATCTTTTTCAATTATCAGACGATGTGCACTACCTGCAAGCCACAGAAATCAACATATCTTCAAAGCAATCAGAAATATTTATTCGAAATGCGATCCTGTACCCCGACATAACGAGCAAAACCAAGGGAGATCTTCCTGTGCATTTTCATATCAACATCCCCGAAATTAAGCTTCGAGGAGTTGACTTGGAAGAAGCCTATTTTAAACAGCGGCTAGCTGTCGACCAATTTGTAATACAAAAGCCAGTAATTGATTTATACCGTACAAGGGGAGCTAAAAGTCAGGTGAATTTTGACAAAGTTGCTGTTCCATTACCAAAAGAAATGCACACGCTTGTCATCAAAAATTTTGATTTAAGTAATGGTCAAATCAATGTCATTGAAACTGATCAGCTTTCCGAAAAGAAAATACTCACAGCCAGCATATCGATGCAGGGAACCAACAATAGCTTAATCAGTCCGGGCGCCAACAAGCCTGCGAACTTCAATTCTGATAATATTTCAACAACACTCAATCAAATTACATTTAAGCCACAAAAAGGGACCGTTAACTTTACAGCAGGACAAGTAAAATTCTCGACTCACAGCCAACAGCTGGAAGTGTTAAATTTGTTATTAAGAAACAGATCTGCATTAAAAAATCGAGGGTTTCAGCAACTACTCGTTCCCAAACTGGTATTCGAACAACTGGATATTGAGCAAGTTATAAACAACAAAAATCTTCATTTTAAATCTATTGTGGCTGAAAATCCGGTTATGACAATCAATTCAGATAAAACCAGTCAAGATAAGCTCAATCTATATCAACTTAAAATTCCGGAAACAATCTCCCCTCTGATTAACCGAATTTCGGCACAAAATATCAAACTAAACCAAGCACAACTAATTCGGTTAATTGACGAAAAAATAAAAGACTACCCCAAAGCGCAGGTAGAACTAACTAATTTTGAATTAGACACAATAGCTTCCAACGATCTACTGGGAGCAAAATCGGTTCGGTTAAATCTACAGAATTACGCATTCACAGGTCCTGATAAATACTATAATTTTCATTTGGGAGACATCAATTTTGACAATCAAGATAATCATTTGACGATATCTGACATTCAAATTATTCCGCGATACTCGAAAGCACAATTTCAGAAAACCATTTCTTTTGAGGCTGATCATTACCAAGGGGATATTGATCGGTTAACCATGCGAAACATTGACCTGAAAAGGTGGTATAACCAAGGGGAATTAGCGGCTTCATCGATTATAGCCAGCGGAGGACAACTTTCAATCTATCGGGATAAAACAACTGCAGATAATCCAAACAGCAAATCGAAACTTCCGCAGGAAATGATTAAGAACGTTGACTTACCTTTTTATTTTGATTCGATAAAGTTAGAGGACTACAACATTTATTACACCGAACAAGCAGAAGAAATGCCTTTACCCGGAAAGGTCGAATTTGAGAAGCTAAATATCAGTGCTCATCCGGTTACCAACCTACCCGATATGCTGAATTCCAATTCAACATTAACCATAAATGCAAACGGCCTACTAATGGGAAAAGCATTGTTGGAAACCACTATGAAATACAACATGCGGTCAGCTGAAAATAGATTTTCAGTAACTGGAAAGCTATCTCCTTTTGATTTAACAATTTTAAACCCAGTTGTGGAGAACACCGCAGGAGTTTCAGTGAGATCGGGACAATTAGATCGTTTTGAATTTGAATTTGAAGCAAATCAGATACACGCGCAAGGTCAGCTCCGATTTGCCTATGACAACTTAAAAGTATCGATACTCGCAACAAAAGACGGAGACACCAGAGAAGCCAAATTTGCCAGTTTTATAGCCAACAGTTTAATGCTAAAATCAAAACATCCGCGAAACCGAATTTTACTACCTGACGAAATTAGTTTTAATCGTGATCCTCAAAAATCGATTGTGAATTATTGGTGGAAATCAATCTTCAGTGGAGCCAAAAATACGTTTGGTATAAAAGAATGAAAAATAAGCTGAGTTTCCATTTTAGTTTGGTCTAAAAAAACTATTTTTACGTGCCATTTGACTAAATAATCTTACCCTAAAATTATACGGTGCAAAAAATAACGACATATTTTATTCTGAGTTTCTTATTATTCACAGTTAGTTATGCGCTAGGTCAAGCGTCTTCAAAAAAAATATTAGTCATTTATTCATACGATGCCACTTTTCATATTTATCAAAAATCAGTGAAAGCTTTGCATGATGTATTTCCGCAGTCAGACAATATTATTGATATTGAATTTCTCGATTCAAAGCGCTATCCCAATAGACAACTAAATACCAGCACCTATGAACAGATTCAGATAAAGCAAAAGGAACATCGTAATTACGACATAGTAATTGCCTGTAACGACAACGCTTTCGAATTTTGTTTGGAGTATCAAACAACGTTATTCCCGGAAATACCCATTGTTTTTTGGGGTGTAAATGATTTAGAGAAAGCATTCGACCAAGATCAAAACGAATGGGTAACAGGCATTGCTCAAAATATTTCTCTCGAAAAAACCTTGCGATTAGTGCAGAAACTACATCCAGAAAGAAATTACCTTCACATGATTACTGATAGTACAACAACCGCTATTGCCGATTTTAAAGTTTTTGAAAAAGCGATTTCCTTATTTCCGACCCTGAATTACGAAACAATAAATGCCAGCAATTACACACGAGAAGAATACCGACAAAAAATCCAACAAATTCCTTCCAATCAAATAATCTTTCTACTGGCCTCTTATCGACTTAAGGACGACTACCTATCTCTTGACCAGATCGCAGAATTGTTATCAACCAATTCGAATAGTCCAATTTACTATGCCTATGATATAGGGGTTGGAAGTGGATACATCGCAGGAACAGCAATCTGTTATTATGAACAAATGTATTCAGCCTGTTTAATCGCAAAACAAATACTGAACGGCACCCCTCTTCAGTCCATAAGAGTAAGATTAGATGTGTCATCAAACAGCATTGTTGATTACAACTTGGTTAAAAAGTTTCACATCAACCCGGAGCTAATTCCTGAATCTGCAATTGTTTTAAATGATCCGAATCGGGAAATCGAAATCTCGACGCATGAATTCTACGAAATATCCAGCGTTATTGTCGGGGTGTTCGTTATTCTTTCTCTTGCTATCTTTTTTATCAATTTAAAACGAAAACGAGAGAAACGCTATCGAATTTTTGCAGAAAACTACTTAAATATTTTTAATGAGAACCATTCGATGATGCTGCTCATTGATGCCAAGTCGCAGGTAATAAAAAATGCGAATAAGGCAGCTGCCAGATTTTACGGCTATTCGCAAACCCAGTTAAAAGGACTGAATTTTAGTGAATTATGTCAGTTACCACAAATCGATCTTGACGCATTTTTTACTCAGTCAGAAAAACAGAATAGTCATTTTGAACAAAAGCATTTGCTAAAAAGCGGACAAATAAAAGATGTTGAGATTCATAGTGGAAAGATTAACATCGATAAAGGTATTTACATTTATGCAATTGTACATGATATTTCGAAACGAATAAAAGCTGAACAAGAATTGATTGATGCAAAAAGGAGAGCAGAGGAAAGCGATCGACTGAAATCTTCATTTTTAGCGAATATGAGTCATGAAATTAGAACTCCGATGAATAGCATTCTTGGCTTTTCGTCGCTATTGGAGGTAGATGATATGGAATTGCCCACACGCAAAGAGTATATCCGGCATATTAACAATAGCGGAGAGCACTTATTGACACTAATCAACGACATTATTGACTTGAGTAAGATTGAGGCCAATCAACTGAAAATTTATAAAACCAACTGCAAAATCAACTTCTTAATGGATGATTTGCAGGTCATGATTAAAAGTCAATTAGAACGTGCCGGAAAAGATATACAGCTGAAACTCGACAAGGGGATTAAAGACAATAGCTTCAATATCAAAACTGATGAAGTCCGGCTGAAGCAAATCTTAATCAACCTACTAAGCAACGCCATAAAATTCACAGAATCAGGCCACATTGAATTTGGCTACAAATATCGCGAGGACAGTGTCTTACAGTTTTTTGTAAAAGACTCGGGGATCGGCATCCATCCTGATAAACAAAAAGACATCTTTTCAGCCTTTAAGCAAGTTGAAGAGTATTCGTCACGCACCTATGGAGGAAATGGTCTTGGATTGTCAATCACCAAATCGCTGGTCGAAAAATTGGGTGGTCATATTTGGGTCATGTCCGAACCAGGTCAGGGGTCGCGTTTCTACTTCACTCTTCCGGCTGAAAACAACCAGCTTGAACTGTAAATTAATACTCGTTGGTCGGTTTTATCTTTTTCACGCGATAAGGCTTTTTATCCTGTCCTTCATAATATGTTCTCATTAGTATTTCAGCCATAATACCAATGGTAATAAACTGAATACCTCCCATTACCAGGATCATTCCAAGAATAAGAATTGGTTTCCCCCAAATGTCGTGACCAAATATTTTCAACATCAGCAAATAAAAATTGATCAGAAAACCCAGTCCTAAGGTTACAATACCAATTCCTCCAAAGAAGTGCATCGGTCGTTGCATGTACTTTTTTAAGAAAACCATCAAAATCAAATCACTAAAAACACGGGTTGTGCGACTCAAGTTATACTTTGATTTTCCGAACTCGCGAGCCCGGTGGTTGACATCAACCTGAGTTAATTTTGTCGAACCTTCCAAGGCTAACAACGCCGGAATAAAACGATGAAGCTCACCGTAAATGTGGATGCTTTTAATAGATTCGTTTGTAAACACCTTCAACGTACAGCCAAGGTCTTTCATTCGAATCCCTGTAGCCTCGCGGATTAAATAGTTCGCAATTTTACTTGGTATTTTTCGCAAGAACGCGCCATCTTTGCGGTTGGCTCGAACACCGGCAACCATGTCCCACGATTCGTCTTTTGCCATTTTCATCATCATCGGAATATCTGCCGGATCATTTTGCAAATCTCCATCAATCAACGCCACATACTCACCAGAAGCTGCATCAATGCCAGCCTGTAATGCCGAACTTTGGCCATAATTCTTCTTCAATTCCAGAAGGAAAAAACGCTCATCATTAATCGCTTTAATTTCTTCCCGTGTTCGGTCGGTTGATCCATCATCTACAAAAATGGCTTCGAAATCAATATCTTTGAGGGCGGCTTTTATTTGTACGCTAAGTGGTTTGATGTTCAACTCTTCGTTGTAAACACAAATGACCAAACTTAATTGCTTCATGATTCTCTGTTTAAGGATATTTTGCCTAAAATTTCGTTATTTAGCGGTGCGAAATTAAGAAAAAGGCTGAAAGTAATCTAATACAATTATCATTAAATAGCAATTTTAGCTCATGCTCAAACGATTAAATAATCCCACCCTTTACCCATGGTTCATCTTTATTTTTGCGATGGGTATTTATACGATCAATCTGGGGGGCAGCAGCATCTATATTTTGGATGAAGCCAAAAATGCCACCTGTGCGTCCGAAATGTTTGAACGTGGCGATTGGATTGTACCAACTTTTAATCAAGAATTGAGAACAGACAAACCTCCCCTACACTACTTTTTTATGATGCTGAGTTATTCTGTTTTCGGAGTAAATGCATTTGCTGCCCGTTTTTTTTCTGCGCTGTTTGGTGCACTCACTATTTTAATCAGTTTTTTATTTGTTCGGAAGTTTCATTCTGAAAAACTCGCTCTATGGACCAGCTTTATCTTGCTGGCCTCTATTCACCTCAGTATTCAATTTCATTTGGCCGTTCCTGACCCGTACCTGATCTTTTTCTTTACGGCAAGTATCTTTAGTTTTTATGCCGCTATTAAAGAGAAAAGAACAATTTATTTGATTCTGCTCTATGTTTCTGTCGGATTAGGCACTTTGTCAAAAGGACCGGTTGCTATTGGTTTGCCCGGCTTAATCTTTCTTTTATTCCTGATTTTCAGTAAACGTTTTAACTGGAAAGCGATTAAACAACTGAAACCTTTTTTAGGTGCTTTAATTGTTGTGGCTATTGCTTTGCCCTGGTATGTTCTGGTTCATCTAAAAACGAACGGACAATGGACTGAGGGGTTCTTTTTCAAACACAACCTGGGACGTTTCTCAAGTGAAATGGAAGGTCATGGAGGTATTTTTTTAATCACCATCTTGTTTGTTTTAATTGGTCTTTTCCCCTTTTCAGTATTTATTGTTCAAGCATTAAAAAACGCATTTAACAATCGAAAAAATCACTTCGTATTGATTAACCTGGTTGCAGGGCTAACAATCGTAACTTTCTTTGCCATATCGAGAACCAAACTTCCCAACTATACTGTTCCGGCATATCCTTACTTTGCAATTTTAATTGGGCTTTGGTTAAGCAATATCGATTTGCAAAAAGCAAAGCCAAAAGTCAGTTTAATTGTACTTCTGGCGATCGGAGTTATTCTGATTCCAGCACTGTATTTTGGTATTAAGTTCGATCCGGCACTGGCTCATCTTAACTATTTGGCTTTGTATTTTCTACCCATCCCCGTAGGCTTTATTATTGCCTATGTTCTATACCACAAAGGTCGATTGAGGCAATCGCTTCAAACAACTGGCCTTGCAACTATTTTAGGTAGCTTGTGTTTTATGGTTTTCGTTTTTCCGAGAATTGATGGGGAAAATCCGGTAGCTCAAAGCCTTCATTTGCTAGCAGGAAAGGAAGTTCGTTATTTCGAAAAATTCAATCCTTCCTATTCGTTCTATTTGCAAAAAGAACTCACGGAAATTAAACCCGACCAATTCAATAGTTTTTTTGAAGAGAATCCGGAAGGCTTAATTATTTCAACAAAAAGAAGGCTTGAAGATGTGCAACTTCCCTCGAATGCTGAAATTTCCTTCTCGGCGAGAGATATTTTCGAAACACCTACAACGGTTTTAATTACACGAAAAAACAACTAGAATATCCGTAAGTTTATCGAATGTCATTTAGTTGTTGTGAAACGATCAATGGCAATACGATGAAACAATTGACGGCTTTGAAGAAGTAGATACTGATGCAGCAATAACGATCAATAAACCGACTACCCTCTACTTAAATTGAATCTGATAGACTGGTTTGTCAAACCATGAGAATCGGTGCAAACGAAGCAATCCATTCAGGACTAAAATAGCTAAAAAAGTGCTAATTATACCAAAAACAGATCCTACGTAAACATCAAGAAAAAAGTGCTGAAGAAGATAAATACGCGAAAAACCAACCACCAGCGCAATCAGAAAAAATAGTATTCCAACCGTCTTTTTTCCAAACATAATTGCTAAGACGCTCATAACCGAAAAAATTGTCATGGTGTGACCTGAAGGAAAGCTAAAATGGTAATTCAACTCGGCAGTATAAATGAAGCGTTGAAAATCGTCGTAATAGAAGTAGTTAAATGGACGCATCCGTTCGGAAAATACTTGTCTCTTTAAAACATTCGTGAAAATTCCGACAAATCCGAGACTAATTAGACCGGTCAGCCCGGCACGAACCTTCCAGAATAGCAAAGCAACCATTAACGAAGCAGCAAAAACACCTGATCCCAAGTCGGTTATCAACCCAACCAAACGATCAAACTCTTCTATCGAATACCGATTAACAAATAATACGACATCGCCATGTTTCGTGCTTGCAAGCACCCAAATGCCAATCAGTAAAAATCCTACACATGCCCATAAAAACGCAACAATTCCTGAATTTGCAAACAGATTTTTAAAAGATCTTTTTATTTCCATCGCCATAAGTAAGCCAGTTTTATGGTTTGATATTCGTAATCCTGAATTCCTTTAATATATTCAAATTTGATGGCATTTTTTTTGATATTTCGCTTTAACGACAGCGTATAAATCATCGGCTGATCCCGTTCATTCTTATAACCGGAGTACCCGCTTAAGGAATTGGAAAGCTCCCAATTATCATTTTCCAGTTGGATCCCAAGACTATACATAAATGCATCATTCTGCAAATTATCTAAATCATTGGTTTGCCAAGAATAAAAGCCAAAGCTCCAGAAAGGCAATCCCCGTAAATTCCCAATGAATTCGGGAATCTCCTTTGAAAAACTCAGATCAAAATAGTAGCCCGGACTATCGGAGTAACGTGCAGCATCGAACCGACCACCGGAAGCTGTTTTTCCGGCCATGCGAAGCATCGTATTCGGAAATTTCCGTCCTTTCACCAACTGCACATAGGTCGCAAAATACAGATCTCCAACAGCAAGTCCTTCCCCATCCCGATCACGGGCCGCACGCTCATCTCTAATCGAGTCAGACATGGAATAGTGTTCCACTATAACACCATACAGTTCTATCGCAATTTTATCTGAAAATGGAAAATAAAATTGTCCTGAGAGGTTTTGCGTTTGATCTCCGGTTCTGATATGAAAATCACTGCTAAGCTCAATGGTTTTGTTTTGTTCGACTATGCCTTTTGCAACCTCCGGAACCGGCAATGCATTGGGACCAAGAAACCCCGGACTGACTGTAATAAAGCTACGCCAATTAGGCATTCCGGCCTCCCAGCCATGCAAATCGTTCCACCATCCCCAATCTTCCTGAGCATGAGATAAACTGTAACTAAACAACAATATAAAACAAAAAATTAGTCGTTTCATTCGCATTGAATCAACGAGAAGCTAAAAATGAAAGCCCAACGTTTATTTATGATGCCAAAGATAAACAGGCAAATCGAATCGATAAGTAAAAGACAAAAAAAAACTCCTCGAGCGGGAGTTTTTTTAAATTATTATAAATTTAATTTCTTTCTTATACTTTTAGGAATCGCATCCTTATGCACCATAATGCTCATGGTCTTATAACCGATATAAGGTTTCGATGCAAAAAAGAAACCATCGTAGTCATTGTATTCTCCCCACGAGTTCTTTACCTTATAATAACTGGTTCCGTTTTGATCTTTTGCCTTACCAACAATTAGCATCCCATGATCATCAGTCGTGGAATAGTTATCGAAAGCCTCTTGCCGAATTTCCTGAGTTATTTCCTTTTCAGGACCTGGTTTTTCTAACTTATATATTTCTTCAACTTTTTCTTTTTCCGATAGATTTTCCCACTTCGCAATTTCAGCATCATCAAAGTATACATCTTTCTCAGGAGTCATATTGCCTCGCTGCCTGTTCTTGGTCAGATTACTGACCGCTGTATCTGCAGACGCTACCAACTCTTGCTCTTTCGTTTCAATCCAATCTACATCGGGAACAACAGCCACCCCCTTCTTGGAAGTACTAAATCCTTTTTCACTTACATCGGCTGCCCAGGCAACAGTATATCCAATTTCAATTGCATTGTCAATAATGGCTTGTAAATCATTCAAGGGCACGTTGTATACCTTATCCCACATCCAATTATCAGGAACCTCAATAATAAACTCAGAATAGTAAGGATGGTGAGAATATGAGCTAATTTCAACATAGTCATCCATATCAAGCCCCACATACTCCTGAGCAAAACTCATGGGTGTATAGGTATTTCCTTCGTATTCAAAAGTTGTTGGAATTTCACCCAGATATGAATCCAATGTTCCTCGGATTGATTCTCGCCAGGCCATACTTAACTTCTTATTTTTATTTTCAATAACACCCTCAACCTGACTTTTCAATAGCCGATCCATCTCGCCATGTACATGCTTGGGCTCGCCGTAGTTCAGGCCATCGTAAACTGTTTCAGGTACAATTCCATAGTTTTTAATCACGTGAGTGACATCATGAAACGCACCCCCTGCAGAAAAATTTAAATTCCCATGTAGGCGAACATATTTCATGGCCTTTTCATCGTAGGTATGCCACACGATAAACATCTCGGAAAGATCAACACTTGGAACGCCTTTTCTTATCATTTCAGCTTCGAGAAAACCTAAACCTGAAAATGACCAACATGTACCGGATCTAAATTGATCCTTCACTGACGTCGTTGGAATTTCTTTTACTATAGAAAAATGATAACCTTCTTTCTTCCCCTTCTCCTGGGCGCTAACCATCTCTACAAAAAGTACAACAACTAGTGTCAGCACCACATTCAATCTAATTCTATTCATAAGTATTTTAAAATATGATCTATAATGGTTTCCAAAGATAATAAAAGATCAATTTACTGTTAAGTGATGATCGTCAACCAGCCTGTTAAAATTAGTTAATAATAACAAATACAATTGAATGGACAAAAAGAAACCCCACAGCTAAACACCTACACAACTGATCTTTAAACAGAAATGTAAGCGTTTGTAGTTTTTTAATGAGAGTGATGATAGAATTAAGAATGAATAGCTAATTTATAAAGAATTCAAATACGACTAGCCTTTGCCTGAACTTCAATAAATAGAAACTGAGCAGCATGGCATGAGTCAGGAAACAGGATTAACAAATGAGCCCGTTATTTTTAACAAACCACCCATTCATTTAACAAATCGCTCCTAACTTTAGGAATCAGATATCATACTAATTATTTCAATTTGAAGTAATTTTGCTTTCATCGAATCGCATGGAAAAACTAAACCAACAATGAAAAAATTCAAATACTACTTTAACGGCCTGATACTACTATTTCTTTTTATTTCGTGTCAATCAGTTGACAAAACACCAAGGGAAATCATCCGATTTACAACAAACTGGAAATTCACACTTTCGGATAATCAAATCTATAAAAGCCGCGATTACATTGACAACCAGTGGCGGTCTCTAAATCTACCTCACGACTGGAGTATTGAAGGTGAATTTAGCGAAGATAATTCGGCAACTCCCGGAGGTGGAGCACTGCCAGGAGGAATAGCCTGGTACCGAAAAACATTTGATGCAGATGCTGCCGATAGCACTAAAAAGTTTTATATCGATTTCGATGGCGTGTACATGAACAGCGAAGTTTATTTGAATGGAAACCTGCTAGGCAAACGCCCGAATGGCTATATTTCGTTTCGATATGATTTGACGCCCTTCCTTAATTTTGGCACAAAAAACACCTTGGCAGTTCGAGTTGACAATAGCAAACAGCCCAATTCACGGTGGTATTCGGGTTCTGGCATCTATCGAAATGTATGGTTGGTCAAAACCAATGCCATTCATGTTGCTCAATGGGGAACCTATATCACAACCCCTGCTGTAACAAAAACCGAAGCTTCCATAAATATCGAAACGACCGTTGAAAACAAGAGCAAGTCCGACGCCTCCATCATTCTTATTACCCGAATTATTGATCAGCATAACAAGGAGGTTCTTCGGGAATCACGAGAGATCGAAATTCATGCGGGAGATACAAACCAGCATATCCAAAAGCTGGACATTAAAAATCCCAACCTTTGGTCAATGGAGGAACCATATCTGTATAAAGCAATTTCCGAAATTACGCAAGACGGAATACTGATCGACCAGTATGAAACAGACTTTGGAATCCGCTCTTTTGAGTTCACTGCCGACAAAGGTTTTTTCCTGAATGGAAAACCGACAAAAATACTTGGAGTCTGCAATCATCACGACTTAGGTTGTTTGGGAACTGCAATAAACAAACGAGCGCTGGAACGTCAATTGGAAATACTCAAAGAGATGGGCTGCAATGCCATCCGCACCTCGCACAATCCGCCAGCTCCCGAACTTTTGCAATTGTGCGATCAAATGGGTTTCATCGTTCAGGATGAAACATTTGATATGTGGCGAAAAAAGAAATCTCCTTACGACTATGCTCGCTATTTTCCGGATTGGCACGAAAGAGACCTAACAGACCACATCAAGCGAGACCGGAACCACGCCTCCGTCTTTATGTGGAGCATTGGCAACGAAGTATTGGAACAATGGACAGATGCGAATGCCGACACCTTGGATTTGAAAGCGGCAAACCTACTACTCAACTTTAAACGAGATACCAGTGCATTGGCGCAAAGTGGGAACGAATTAAGTGTGAACTCTCTGCTTACGCAAAAATTAGCCCGCATTGTTCGCAATCTCGATCCTACACGGCCAATTACCACAGGCAATAACGAGCCTGATCCGAACAATCATATTTATAAAGCCAACACGCTGGATTTAATTGGCTACAATTATCACGATCAGTGGTTCGACGATGTCCCAAAAAACTTTCCCGGCAAGCCTTTCATCGTCACAGAGAGTACTTCGGGATTAATGACTCGCGGCTATTACCGGATGCCGAGCGATAGCATGTTTATCTGGCCTGTTCGCTGGGACGTTCCCTTCCACGATGAATCGCAGGCCTGTTCGTCCTACGACAACTGCCATGTTCCATGGGGAACCACCCACGAGAAAAGTTGGAAAATGGTCAGAGACCGCGACTTTATTTCAGGGCTTTTTGTTTGGACCGGGTTTGATTATCTGGGAGAACCAACGCCTTACTGGTGGCCGTCGCGCAGTTCGTACTTCGGCATTATCGACTTAGCGGGTTTTCCAAAGGATGTTTACTACATGTACCAAAGCGAATGGACCGATAAAGATGTTTTGCACATTTTGCCACACTGGAATTGGGAAGAAGGCCAGAACGTCGATATCTGGGCTTACACCAATGCAGAAGAGGTCGAACTATTCCTGAATGGGAAATCATTGGGAACAAAACAAAGAGGTGCAGACAATCTTCATCTGATGTGGCGGGTTCCTTTTGAACCGGGCACGCTCAAAGCAGTCTCACGAACAGACGGTCATGTTGTGTTGGAAAAAGAAGTTAGAACAGCCGGGGAACCCACTAAAATCAAACTAACTGCTGATCGTTCACAAATAAAAGCAGATGAATACGACCTCTCTTTTATAACTGTAGAAATTTTCGACAAGGATGGAAATTTAGTTCCCAATGCTGATAATCTGGTTCATTTTAAATTGGAAGGGAATGCAGCACTTGCAGGTGTTGACAACGGCGACCAAACAAGCCATTTGTCGTTTAAAGGTTCCAAAATGAATGCTTTCCACGGTAAATGCCTGGCAGTTATTCAGGCAGGCGAACATGCTGACACCATTTCTTTAATTGCTAAATCGGAGGGATTAATCCCTGCATCAATACAAATTCAACTAATTAAGTAAGCTTTTCAAGTTTACAAATCATACGGATTAAACAAACTCATTAAAATGAAAAAGATCTTATTTTTTATGGTGCTGGCTGTTGTAAGCCAGATAGTTTCTGCACAACAGCAAACAGACGCTGCAACAGAACGTAAAATTGACAAAATTATAGAACAGTTGACTTTAAAAGAAAAAGTCAGCATGTGTCATGCTCAATCTAAATTTAGCTCTCCCGGAGTACCTCGATTGGGAATTCCGGAAATCTGGATGTCAGACGGGCCTCACGGGGTTCGTGGCGAAATCAATTGGGACAACTGGGGCTATGCCGGATGGACAAACGATTCGATTACCGCCTTTCCTGCCCTAACTGCTTTAGCAGCCAGTTTCAACCCGGAGTTAGCTTACGAATATGGATTTGCACTGGGAGAAGAAGCTCGCTACCGCAAAAAGGAAATCCTTCTCGGACCTGGGGTCAACATTTATCGCACGCCAATGAATGGCCGGAATTTTGAGTACATGGGCGAAGATCCTTACCTGGCTTCAAAAATGGTTGTTCCATACATCAAAGGTGTTCAAAAAAACGGTGTCGCTGCCTGTGTAAAGCATTATGCATTAAATAATCAGGAAAAATGGCGTGGTCATATCAATGTGAAAGTTGACGACCGGACACTGCATGAGATTTACCTGCCAGCCTTTAAAGCTGCCGTTCAAGAAGGTGATGTGTGGGCATTAATGGGTGCCTACAACAAATACGACGGACAGCACGCCACAACGAACAAGGTTTTAATGAACGACATTTTAAAAGGTGATTGGGGATTTGACGGTGTTGTTGTTAGCGATTGGGGAAGTGCCCATGACACCGATGAATCAGCCCTGAACGGACTTGATATTGAGATGGGTAGCTGGACCAACGGATTAACTGCATCACGTGACTTTGCCTACGATGAGTATTACCTGGCCAATGCCTTTTACAATAAACTGAAAAGCGGTGAAATTGACGAATCGGTTGTCGATGATAAAGTTCGTCGCATTCTTCGGTTGATGTTTCGGACCAACATGAATCCTGAACGTCCAATGGGACGAATGAATAATAAGGAGCACCATGATATCGCCCGCAAAGTAGCAGCAGAAGGAATTGTACTACTAAAAAACGAGGACAACTTCTTCCCGATCGATCCGGAAAAGGGAATTACCATTGCCGTGATTGGAGAAAATGCAACCAAGCAAATGACTATCGGAGGAGGTTCGTCAGAACTAAAAGCACAGTACGAAATTTCACCATTAAAAGGCATCCAAAATCGTTTTACAAACGCCACAATTCTGCATTCCATGGGATATGCCTCCGGTCCGTCAACCTACGGACGAGTAGTTCCTTCGACTTTGAATCAGGACAGTCTGCACCAAGCTGCCGTAGAAACTGCTAGGAAAGCTGACATCGTATTATTTATTGGTGGGTTAAACAAAAACCATCATCAGGATTGTGAGGGTGGAGACCGCCTATCATTTAACCTGCCTTACAACCAGAATAAATTACTGCAAGACGTAACAGAAGCAAACCCAAACACGGGAGTGATTTTGGTAAGTGGCAATGCCGTTGCCATGCCTTGGCTGAAAGACATTAAAGGTTTGATGCAAGCCTGGTATTTGGGCAGTGATGCCGGTTATGCATTGGCGGATGTCATTAGTGGCGATGTGAATCCTTCCGGCAAGCTACCATTTAGTTTTCCAGTTAAATTAGATGATAATGCGGCACATCATTTTGGCGAACTATCCTACCCTGGAGATAGCACTAACCAGTATTACAAAGAAGGAATTCTGGTAGGTTACCGCTGGCACGACACAAAAAATATAAAACCTCTATTTCCTTTTGGCTACGGATTGTCTTATACAACATTCGAATACCGCGATTTGACAACCGACCAGAAATCCTATACGCAAACAGACAAGATCACGCTTACATTCAGTTTAAAAAATACCGGAAATACCGGCGGAGCTGAAGTTGCTCAGCTATATGTATCCGATCCTAAAAGCTCGGTCATGCGTCCAGCAAAAGAGCTCAAAGGGTTCAAAAAAGTATTTCTGCAAGCTGGCGAGTCTACAAAAGTATCAATCACAGTTCCGGTGAATAGCTTCGCCTTTTATTCCGAAGAAGAACAAAACTGGGTAGTCGAACCTGGAAAATTCAACTTGTTAGTCAACAGTTCGTCTGCCGACAACCAGCTATCTCAAATAATTACCGTAAACCAATAAATATTGAATGATGCGCCAACAACTTTTCAGACAAACTTTAAAAACAATGGCAATGCTGATTTTCCTAGCCGGAAGTTGGCAATCCAATGCACAGATGCCTTATGCCAGTGGAGCTTCCAACCAGTATTTACTGAACCAGCCCATTGACATTAGTGAGGATTTCATGAATTTTACCAACACCTATTTTGTTGCTGACCAACTAAATTCATTCGATCCGCAAACCGGATCAGGCCAAGTGACCTGGAAACGACATGTTTACCAAACTCGTCAGGCTTTCAACAATATGCTGGCTTTTTTACAACCTGTCAATGGCAATGAGTTTCCCGGGGTTGAATATGAAGCGGATCCAACACTCCCATTCAGTATTGAATTTGTTTCACCCAAAGCATTCCGTATTCAAATGAAGACAGGTAAAGAATTAAACGAAGACGAACCGTCGTTGATGCTGGTTGATGGCTTTGCTCCAAAAGACGATTCATGGGAATATTCGAAAATGGAAGGTGGTCACCAGTATAAAAGTGAATTTGGAGTGGTTATTATTCGTGAGAATCCCTGGCATCTTGAAATTTACGATGCTGATGGGAAGCTGCTGACCAAAACGCTAAACCGTGAAGACAATGATGTTACCTACACTCCCATCATGCCATTCTCGTATGTCCGTCGTTCTTCTGATTATTCCAGAAGTATGTCAGCGACATTCAGTCTTTCGCCCGGAGAAAAAATATTTGGTTGTGGCGAATCATTTAAAGGACTAAACAAGCGCGGACAAAAAGTGGTTTTGTGGACCGATGATGCTAACGGTGTACAAAACGAAAGCATGTACAAACCCATTCCGTTTTTTATGAGTAGCCGTGGATATGGTATGTTTATGCACACGTCAACCCCAATCACCTGCGACTTTGGGAAATATTACAATGCCGCCACCAACCTGATGATTGGCGACGAAAAACTGGATCTGTTTGTGTTTTTAGGAGAACCAAAAGATATTTTAGATGAATATACGAACCTCACCGGAAAACCCAGTATGCCACCACTTTGGTCGTTTGGATTGTGGATGAGCCGGATTACCTATTTCTCGGAAGAAGATGGCCGACAAGTAGCCAATCAACTGCGCGAAAATAAAATCCCAAGCGATGTGATTCATTTCGATACCGGCTGGTTTGAAAATGATTGGCGTTGTGATTACCAATTTTCAAAATCGCGCTTTGACGACCCTGTTGATATGATTTCAGATTTAAAAGAACAGGGCTTTCAAACTTGCTTATGGCAGCTACCTTATTTTGTTCCAAAAAATGAATTGTTTCAGGAGATTTTGGATAAAGGACTATTTGTGAAAAATGCCAAAGGAAACTTACCTTACGAAGATGCTGTGCTTGACTTCTCAAACCCGGCAACTGTCGACTGGTATCAGGAGAAAATTGCCGGCCTGCTCAAGCAAGGTGTTAGTGTAATTAAAGTTGATTTTGGCGAAGCAGCTCCTGCCAGCGGCATTTACGCATCAGGAAAAACAGGCTTTTACGAACACAACCTTTACCCGCTGCGCTACAACAAAGCTGTAGCAGAAATTACCAAAGAAGTGACTGGCGATGCGATTATTTGGGCACGTTCGACCTGGGCAGGCAGCCAGCGTTACCCACTCCACTGGGGTGGCGATGCTGCCAACACAAACACAGCCATGGCCGGAACGCTTCGCGCCGGCTTAAGCATGGGATTGTCCGGATTTTCGTTTTGGAGTCACGATATTGGCGGTTTTGTGCTCAAAACTCCGGAAGAACTTTATCGCCGATGGACTCCATTCGGCATGTTAACTTCTCACTCTCGTACACACGGAGCTCCGCCAAAAGAGCCCTGGGAATATGGTAAGGATTTTCAGGATGAATTTCGCAAGAGCGTGAATTTGAAATACACCTTGATGCCATACATTATTGCTCAGGCAAAAGAATGCACAGAAAAAGGATTGCCCATGATGCGAGCATTGTTTGTGGAGTACCCGGATGACGCCGGATCGTGGTTGGTTGACAATGAATATCTCTTTGGCTCTGATATCCTTGTTGCACCGCTTTTTGAAGAAATTGCTCCTCGCGATGTTTATTTGCCTGACGGCGAATGGATCGATTACCAAACCGGAGAAACGTACACAAAAGGCTGGCACACCATTGCTCCGGGAGAACTACCCGTTGTTATGCTCGTAAAAAAGGGGACTGTCATTCCGCACATTAAATTAGCCCAATCAACAAAGGACATGGATTGGAGCACCATCGAATTGAAGGTGTTTGGAAAATCTGCGGAGCGCATTCAAACTAAATTATACTTGCCGAATGAAGATTCAATAAAAGCAATAGCATTAAAACGTGATGGCGACACCTATAAAGTTGCTGAAAATCCATACTTGAACGTCAAATTCAAAATTTCATTGGTTGAATAATTGCAATTAGAAGTGAAACGCATTTGTGCTAGTACAAATGCAAAAGAGCTAACTCCATGAGGGGGTTAGCTCTTTCTATTTAGTCGAAAATTAAACTCACAACTTGGGTTCCCAACCTGGTTCGTACTCGCGATCCCAAAGTTTCATCGCATCTCGGTCGTAGATTTTTCCACTTTTAATATCTACGTCATACGATTTTCCAATACGGTAGCCAATGTTGGCATAATGAGTCAACATCTGGCTTTTAGCCCCCATATCGATTGGTGAATTCAACAGGCTCGATTTACCGCGAATATTATCAAAGAAGTTAACAATGTGTGCATCAGTCATATCGCCACCACCACCAAGTGCAGTTCCGGCTTCGTTGCTAGCTGATTTACTGTCGCGGACTAGCTTTCCTCCGCGATCGAATAGTTTATAACCTCCACGATCAACAAACACAGAACCTTCGGTACCGTAAATAATTGTTCCTCGTCCCGAGCCATAAGTGTTATATCCATTACGACTTTTCCCATCCCAAACAATTATTTTATTGTCAGGAAATCGGAAACTGGCATCCATCGTATCGTACATTTCCCAACCATCATCCAGATAATGACGCTTGGCTGCTTGGACTTCAACATGCTCCGGATAATCAACCTGTAAAGCCCAACGAGCAATATCCAGTTCGTGAGTAGCATTATTACCGGTTTCGGCTGTTCCCCATTTCCATCCATACCAGTGCCAGTTATAATCCCAGGTATCATGACGATATTCTTCATGAGGAGCAGGCCCCTGCCACAAATTCCAATCCAGCCCTTCGGGCACCGGTGCAATCTTAGGTACTGGAACTACGCCTCGTGTATTCGAATAAAAAGCAACTGCGCGATAAACATCGCCAATCGCACCTTCATGAATATCCTTTATAATTTCGATTGATTCGGCTGATGAGCGTTGCTGATTTCCCATTTGCACCACCTTGCCATATTTTTTCTGAAAGGCAACAAGCAACTCCCCCTCACGCGGGCTATGACTACATGGTTTTTCAATGTATACATGTTTGCCAGCATCCATCGCCATCCAGGTTCCGGGTGCATGCCAGTGATCTGGTGTTGCATTAAAAACAGCATCTACTTTCTGATCTGCAAATACTTCACGAATGTCATTAATCAGCGCTGCTTTTCCTGTTACTTTGCCGGCTAAATCTTTCGCAACTTTTTCACGCTGACTTTTCATCACATCGCAAATGTATGCCAGATCCACATTATTGTTTTTATCTTTTATTGCGTTATAGTAGGCGCCAACACGCCGTCCGCAGCCCATAATAGCTACGTTTAAACGGTCGTTTGCTCCAATAATCCGCGAATAACTTTTTGCTGACATTCCCATTGCTGATCCGCCCAATGTTATTCCAGCAGTACCGACTGCGGCTTTTCTTAAAAAATCTCTTCTAGTTGTGCTCATATCATTTAGTTTGTTGGTTTATTCAATTGTTGATAATATACCTTTCACATATCCCATCGACTCAGCCATTCCAATGAAAGGGCTATCTCCGTCTTTCTCGAATTCAAGAGCTAACACACCATCATATCCCAGCTCAACTAAGTCATTTAAAAACTGATTAAAATTGATTACACCACGGCCTATTTCACAAGTAGATCCATCAGGAGCTGCTTTAGTCACATCTTTTATGTGGATATCAAATACCCGCTCGAAGTAGTTTTGAACGTCTTCAGACGGATTTCTTCCAATTCGTTTGGTGTGACCAATATCAATGCATAGTCCCATTCGGGGATCCATTTCTTTAATTAAATCATAGGCACTCTCGGCACTCGGATATAGCTTATCGCCGGGACCATGATTGTGGATCGCCAATTTGATATCATATTCTTTTACTTTGCTCTCGACATAAGGAAGCAACTCGTGGTCCGGAACACCAACAATGATATCCATGCCTGCTTTTTGTGCATAATCGAAAGCCTGATCAACCTCTGCCTTTGTGCGCATATAAATCACACCTCCGGCGTATAAATCGAGACCAGCTTCTTTTGTCTTTTTGACCGCTTCTGCAATCTCATTATCGCTGGCATCTAATTTCAAATGAAAGCTTTTAAATGCAATGTAATCAGCTCCTAACTGTTTGGTAAATTCCAAGGTCGTGTCTAAGTCAAACTTTCGTAGCGAGTAGGATGCAACGCCAAGTTTAAACTTCACCTCCTTTTTCTGAACAGGAACAAGGGGTTTCTGCTCAGTTTGGCAAGCACAAAAAATGCTAACCAAAACAAATCCTGCTATTAATTTCCCGATTAGTTTCATAAACTCTAAAGCTTGCGGATTTTAATACTTCTGAAATGAACTTCATTTCCATGATCTTGCAACAGGATATGACCGGATTCCCATCCTCCAAAACCATCCCATTTTGCATATTTACTGCGAGCAACCAAGGCATAAAAGGCTTGTGTTCCACGCTCATATTCAAGTACTTTTCTATTATTCAACCAATGTTCAACACTAGCACCAACAAAATCAGTTGCAATAAAATTGTTACTCTTCAACCATTCTTCATGGCGTGTTCCTTTTACGACTAATCTAGCTTGGTTCCACTCGCCTGGCTTATGAACAATTTTATTTTTGTGAGCAGGAATTAAATCGTACAATGAACCGATTGTCCGGTTGCCATCTGTTCCTTTTTTGGCGTCGGGATGTCTTTCGTCATCCAATATTTGATATTCCAGGCCGATAGCTGACATATCGGAGCCATATTTTTCAGTTATGAAATATTTAATCCCGCTATTTGCTCCTTCTGTTATTTTGAAATCAACTTTGAACTCGAAGGTACTGTATTCATCCAAGGTAACAATATCTCCACCATTTCCAGACTCAGCTCCATCAGCTGATTCAACAATCAATTCGCCATTTTCAACATGCCATCCTTTTTCGGGGAAAGCTTCTTTTCCAACACCACGCCAACCACTGGTTGTTTCACCATTGAATAAAAGTCTCCAACCCTGAGCGCGTTCTTGCGGCGAGAGGTAATTGGGGATTAAATTAACAACAGGGATATCGGTCCACGGTCTGCGTTGCAAATTCTCCGTTTTAATTCGAAGATTGCGCCATTTAATTTGCTTGCCGGCTTCTGACTCATCATGAATACTATGGACTTGCAAGGCGATGAAACCTTTTGCTGTCTCATCATCAATCAAATCAGCACAAGGAATACCATTTACCCATGTGCGAATTGAGTTTCCAATCGCTTCAATATGATAATGATTCCATTCTCCCCGGCGAAAAGCTTCCCGCCCCTTAGGATTCATTTCTAATGGATAAAGCCAACCACGGCGAGCCTCATCATAAATACCGCCGCTCCAAGCTCTGGCTGAAGGATCCACTTCACACTGATAACCATGAACACGGCCATCCATATCGTTCGGATCACTTAAACTACGAAACTGAATACCCGAATTCATCTCGTTGTCAACGAGCAGATCAACTTCAAAAATAAAGTCACCATACACTTTGTCAGTGGTTAAAAAGGAATTTGGCGTATTGGCAACTGTTGTTCCCACAATTTCGCCATCAACTACTTCGTACTTGGCTTTCCCGTTAAGTTGTTTCCAGCCCGACAAATCTTTCCCGTTAAAGAGATCGTTCCATCCATCTGCTTCATTTGCAAATAAAAAAGTAGAAATAAATAAAAAAAGAAAAGAAGTTAGAATTTTCATAGTTCTATTATTCAATTAGGATTAATAATTTAAATTCATTCGTTCGCCTAACGAAGTTATCAAATTACACATATTTGGGTATATTTGCCAGAGCCAAACTCGTTTTATAACTGTTATAAGCTCGCTATAAAACCTAAAATGAATACAAATAAAGCCTTAATCGATAGATATTTGCATAAAGTAATTTCGAGTAAGCAATTCTCTAAGTCGAAAATAAGCTGCGACCTTTTAAGCTACTTGGTTAATGCTTCATTAGAAGGAAAAAAGCCGAAAGAATATACGATTGGAGTTGAATTGTTTGGCAAAAAGTATTCGGATACCGAGAAGCAGGATTCGAATATCCGGGTATATATTCACAATGTTCGAAAAAAACTGACCGAGTATTACGAACATGAAGGAAGTAGAGATCCGGTTGTTTTTGTCGTCGAAAAGGGTAAATATAAAGTCCGGTTTGATTCAGCCAAAGATCACCGAAAACCAAAACCAAAGCCGTATTTAATCCCTTTTATTATTTCTTTGATGGCCTTAGTTGGCGTAGTTTATTTGTTGTTGTCAAACACCAAGCGAACTGAAAATCCATGGAAAGACCTTCCTGTATGGCAAGAATTTGCTGAGAACGAAAAGCCCACCCTGCTGGTTTTAGGAGACTATTTTGTGTTTAATGGGCAAATCCCGACCGGAGAAAACGGAATATTTCGGGATTTCAGTATCAACTCGGAAGTTGATTATGAACATTTACTGGATAAAAATCCGGACTTAGTTAAAACGATCTCAAAGTCGAGCCTAACCTATTTATCGAAAATGGCCGTATTTTGTCAAAGCGAAATTTACAAGGTATTTGCACAAACCGGAGCCTCGATCGATGTCAAATTATCGTCTGATCTTCAACCTGATGATTTGAAAAACAATAACATCATTTTTATCGGAAATTATAAGAATATGGGCTTGTTCGAAAATCTGGTCAAAGAAATGACTTTTTCTTTTGGAGTTTCAAGTGCTTCCAATCAGTTAATTTATTCTTCTGATCCGTGTACTGAAATATTTCGACCGGAAAGTGATAACACCAAGCAGAAAGACTATGCGCTGATGATTAAAACTAAAGAGTTTTCAGGAAATCATATCTTACTATTTCTATCAGCCATGGATATTGGCAATATTTCAATTGTTAATCAGATGACGAATCCTGCATACCTGAAAGATTTCCAGGAAGAACAGCTTCAAAAAGTCGAATCGGAAGATTTCAAAGCTCTTTTCAAAGTCGACGGTATTAACAAAACTGATTTGTCTTTTGAACTCATTAAGGCCGAATAATTTTATGCAAATTGTCATACTGATTATCTACTTTTCTTTCATTATAGGGTTGGGAATTTACTCTTGGTGGAAAATTAAAAAACCGATCGATTATTTTATTGCCGGCAAGCAAACAGGCTTTTGGCAGGTTGCCGGTAGCTTGATGGCTACAATCCTTGGAGGATCAGCGATTCTGGGAACCGTAAACCTCACAAAAGATCAGGGTTGGGCTGCTGCCTGGTATATTTTGGCGGCCTCGCTGGGCTTGTGGTTGTTGGTTCCGCTGGTGGGGAAAGTGAACCGAATGGGAAAATTTACATTGACAAACCTAATCGGGCAATTTTACGGCGAAGCAGCCCGAAAGACCGCATCGGTAATTATTCCATTAGCTTGGATTGGTATTGTTGCCGCCCAAATAATCGCCTCAGCCAAAATCTTGTTTAGTTTCTTTGATCTTCCTTACGAATCTGGCGTGCTGATTTCGGGTGCTGTTTTCATTTTATACACTTTGCTTGGCGGGCAAATGTCAATCATAAAAACTGATTTCTTACAGTCGTTTGTCATCCTGCTGGGAGTTATTCTAACTGCCCTGTTTATATGGGGAACGCCGGAGCACGTTCCTGAATTTAGCAATAGTTTCCCGTTCAACGATCATTTTTCAGGAACCGACCTATTTGTACTAATCCTGACTTTTTCGAGCACCTTTGTCGTTGGTCCCGATATTTATTCACGCGTATTTTGTGCCAGAGATGAAAAGACCGCTAAAAAAAGTGTGCAGTTGGTCGCTTCAATTCTGATTCCTTTTGCCTTTCTTTTGGCGTACGTCGGGGTCTTCGCATTTAGTCATTTATCAAAAGAGAGTTTGGAAGGTTCGGCCGCATTAATCGAAGTCATCAATTTTTATTTGCCTGAATGGATTTCCGGAATTATGGCAGCTGCACTTTTATCGGCCGTTTTATCATCAGCCGACACCACTCTGCTTACTTCATCGATGATTTTAAGCGAACTAATCACTCCGGATATTAATAATGATCGATCGCTGAAAAATACCCGCTATTTCATTGTGGCTTGTGGAATAGTCAGTGTGCTTCTCGCGCTAAAAGTTACTTCGATAATTGGCACATTACTCTTGGCTTTGGCCTTCTATTCCGGAGCTTTTATTGTTCCACTAATCGCTGCACTAACTAACGTGAGAGTAAATAAGCAACTCAGCATTTTAGCGATGTTAGTTGGAGGATTCGTTGCTTTGGGAGGCAAAATATGGGCCAGTTACGCTGAAGCCAATTTCGCCAACTGGCTGATTATTTTAGCGTTTATCATCAATGGGCTCATTCTTTCCATTCCGGAAAAGAAATTGAATGCTTAGTCAGCAACTCCCAGACTCCAATTTGGAACTTGAAACTTTAAACTTGCTACTCACCACCTAACTCAGTTCAACAATGGTAATTCCGGCACCGCCAAATTGAACATGCTCATCGCGGTAAAATTTTACAACCGGATCAGCTCCCAAAAAACTACGGATCATCTCGCGTAAAATACCATTTCCTTTGCCGTGAAGTATGCGAAGCTCCCGCACATCAAGCATTATAGCTTCATCCAGAAATGCTTGAATATTGGTGATCGCCTCTTCTGCACGCTGCCCTCGAACATCAATCTCCGATTTAAATGTATTTCGTTTTTCAAATAGCTTTCGATGTACATTGGGCAATGTCCGGTTCGTTCCGCGCAATTCCTTTTTCGCCTCATTATTGCTTACTTTTTGCAGCTTTTTGCGGCTAATCGAGGTGCGTAGTTGGCCAAATGCCACGACCGCATTTTTTTCTCCCAACTCCAAAATTTCACCAATCGTATTTTGTCCGTCTATTTTTACTTTATCTCCGGGCTCCAGTTCTTCCTTCTTCTTTTTTGGAGGGGCTTTTTGCTTTTCGGGTTTCTCCGGACGACGCTTATCACGACGCTGTTCTTTTTCCTTCAGCTTTTGAATCTTCTTGTTGATCCATTCGTCATCCTCTTTTTCAACCTCTTCAACTTGCTCCTTATAAGTTGAGAGTTGCTTCCGGATTTCCTTTGTCTTTTCCTTATCAGCTTGACTTTCACGAATTTCCCGAATCGTATTCTCCACCTTCTTGTTGGCTTCAGCTAAAACACGGGCAGCTTCTTCTTTGGCTTCGGCCATGATCTGCTTACGCTGTTTCGATAAATCGCCCAAATCATGCTCATACTTTTCGGCCAGCTCATCCAGGCTGCGCTCTACCTTACGAATTCGCTGTCGTTTCGACTCCCAATAACGTTTATCGCGAACAATATCGCGCAAGTGTTTGTCGAAGTTGATATGATCCTTCCCAACCTTATTGGTTGCCTCCTCCAAAATGGATTCGGGCATGCCAATCTTACGGGCTATTTCGAAAGCAAAGGAGCTACCGGGTTTTCCAATCTGCAACTGAAATAAGGGCTCCATCCGGTGATTATCATATAGCATCGCTCCGTTTTCAATTCCATCGGCTGACGAGGCAAAGTGTTTCAGGTTCGTGTAGTGCGTTGTAATCACTCCAAACGTTCGTTCCTGATTTAATTGATCCAAAATGGCTTCCGCAATTGCCCCGCCAATCATAGGCTCAGTTCCGGTTCCAAATTCATCAATCAGCACCAACGTTTTATCATTGGTAAATTTTAGAAAGTGCTTCATGTTCATCAGGTGTGAACTGTAGGTACTCAAATCATTTTCAATCGACTGTTCATCCCCAATATCGATAAACAGCTGATCGAAAATACCTACCCGGCTGGTTTCGTCAATCGGAATCAACAATCCGCATTGAAGCATATACTGCAACAGTCCCACCGTCTTTAAACAAACCGATTTACCGCCTGCATTTGGCCCCGAAATTAGCAAGAGGTGTTTCTCCTCGCTTAATTCAATGTTGAGTGGAGTAACTTTTCTTTTTTCCCGATCCAGCGCAATTTTCAACAGTGGGTGCACTGCTTTTTCCCAAAATAGCAGTGGTTTTCCTTCCATCGCAGGTTTGATTGCCTCCATCTGAATAGCAAGGCGCGCTTTGGCCCGTATAAAATCAATCATTCCCAGGAAATCGTACAAACCAAAAAGCTCATCCAGATAAGGACGAATATCATCGGAAAACTCGATCAATATGCGGACAACTTCACGCTTTTCGGCATACTCCAGCTCTCTAATTTCATTGTTGATTTCGACAACTTCAGCAGGCTCAACATAAGCTGTTTTCCCGGTTGCCGACTCATCGTGCACAATACCATTCAATCGTCGTTTCATTGCCGAAGAGACCGGAATTACAGGCCTTCCATCGCGAATTGAAACCGTTGTATCTTCATCAACCAACCCATCTCGCTGTGCTTGTCTTAAAATACTGTGCAACCGTTTTGAAACATTATTCTGCTTATTGAGCAACTCGCGTCTGATCCGCCCAAGCTCCGGCGAAGCCTGGTCTTTGATCTTTCCATGTTGCGAAATAATCTGGTCGATACGATCCTTGATATACGGGAATACCTGAACAGCTTGCACTAGTTTTTTCAGGTTCGGATAAAGTTCTTCCTTTTGATTGCCTAAAAACCGAACGATAGCGGTAATGGTTTCCAATGATCGTTTCAGGTCAAACAGTTCAAGCACCTCTAAAAAACGACCTTCGGTTTTTATTTTTGATAGTGACTGGCGTAAATCGAAATAATAATTGGTAGGAAAGGCATCGTTCTCTTGAGTCAATTTGGCAAACTCATCAGCATAGGCCAATTCTAATTGAATCGCTTTAAAATCAGTTAGAAATGAAACTTCATCTACACGAGCTTTTCCAAGTTCGCCCAAACAATTGCTTTTTAATAAAGCACGAACCCGATCAAATCCAATCTTCGATTCAAAATTTTGAGGATATATTTTCACCATTATTTTTCAATTGTTCGGCAAAAATAGGAAGTTGCGGGGTGAAATAACAACGATCAACTAAATTCTTTCAGAATATCCAAAAATTGGGTCAACCGAAATGGCTTCAATAGTGAAGCGTTCATTCCTGAATCGATGCAATTTCGTGATTCTTCATCAGTATCACTCCCTGTTAGAGCAATGATCGTAGATTTCTTGTCAATACCTTTTTCAATCTCAAATTGTCTGATCTTCCGGGTTGATTCATATCCATCCATTACCGGCATACGGCCATCCATTATGATGACATCGTATT
Organism: Sunxiuqinia sp.; assembly: GCF_055140945.1. NCBI lineage: Bacteria > Pseudomonadati > Bacteroidota > Bacteroidia > Marinilabiliales > Prolixibacteraceae > Sunxiuqinia > Sunxiuqinia sp. Next base: position 59,188 of record NZ_JBSQYS010000017.1, on the reverse strand, counting down.
GCTTTGCACAATATTTTTCAAATGCTTCCAATCCATCATTTGCAACATCAATATCTTCTATGGTATTTCGTAATGATATCGCGACAACCCGTTGATTAATTGAGCTGTCATCAACAACCAGGAGTGATATTTTTTTAAGGTCAGTTTCCATATTTCATTTAAAGAGTAACAAATATAAATAAGTTAAATCAAGAATACTTCTTATCTTCATTAAAAAATTCAGCATATTCTTTCCAGAAGCTTTTTACTTCAGATTTCATCTCTTTGCGCAATAGCAAGATTCCGATTAGGTTAGGAACAGTCATAATGACAATCGTAATCCCTGAAATCGTCCAAATAAGTGTGGTATCAGTAAACGAAGCAAAGAAAAATCCAATAACATAGATGATGCGAAAATAAATTTCACCTTTCATTCCAAATAGAAAGTTGACGGCCCGGTCTCCGTAATATGACCAGGAAATTGCCGTAGAAAAAGCAAAAAGTAATAGTCCAATGGACACGATATAACGTCCGTACGATCCAAACCAACTTTTTGTAAAAGCTTCAGTGGTTAGTGGCGCACTGTGAATAAGTGATTTCCCGTTGAGCACAACCTCTTCAGCGTTCGCAATATTTCCATTAACAACCGCAACAGTTCCTGTAAACTGACTACCATCCTTTGACACCTGAACATCATCGGCAACCGAACGGGAATGCAAAATGGTAACATCGCTTTGAATAACACCATCAGTTACCTCAATACTTCCTGAATACAATGGCAGGTCAGCTTTCTCCTGCAGAAAGTTAGCCAACTTCTCACGATCAGCTATATCATGTTCATTGTATTGACCAGCTAATATCTGAATATCGGCATCCTGAAATTGATTATCGATTTTCTTGCTCCAAACGCCTGACGAAAGAATGACCAAGCCGGTAAGTGTGCAAATAATAATGGTATCAATAAAAGGCCCCAACAAAGCAACTAGTCCTTCGGAAATCGGTTCGTGAGCACGTGCTGTAGCATGAGCAATAGGCGCCGACCCCTGCCCTGCTTCATTTGAAAATAAGCCACGATTTACTCCGCGATTAAATGCAAACGAGAAACCTGCACCCAAAAATCCTCCGGCGGCAGACGTACCTGTAAACAAATCGCTAAAGATTGAGACAAATGAAGGAATGATATTTTCGTAGTTGAAAAGAATAACAGCCATGGCACCCAGAAAATAAACGATGGCCATTAAAGGCACCAAACGGGATGTTACTTTTGCGATTCGTTTTATGCCACCAATAATTACAAAGCCCAGTAGAATAGATAAAACAGCTCCGGTAAGTATCTTATTAATTCCGAACGTAGCGAAAATGGAATTTGAAATGGAATTTATCTGAGGTAGATTCCCTGTTCCGAAAGATGAAAAGATAGTGGCAACCGCGAAAATGACAGCCAACCACTTCATATTTAAGCGGTTTTTCATATAATACATCGGGCCGCCGGCAATTGTGCCATCTTCGGCCTTCTCTCTGTATTTGTGTGAAATACTGACTTCAACAAATTTAAGCGTCATTCCGAGCAAGGCCGTTACCCACATCCAGAAAAGAGCAGCAGGCCCGCCAAGGTGAATCGCCAAGGCTACACCGGCAATATTACCCGTTCCAACCGTTCCCGACAAAGCAGTCATCAGTGCCTGAAAGTGGGAAGTGTCACCAACATCTCCTTCGCGATCGAATTTTCCGCGAACAATGCGGAGAGCAGGTTTTAAATACCGGAATTGTGGAAACCGTAAATAGATGGTGAAAAAGAGTCCTGTGCCTAATAATAAAAACACAAACCACTGACTACCCCCAATATAGCCGTCAATCTGGGTCAGAACCTCGTTAAGTTTATTCATTTTAGCTGCTTATATGAGCAAGCTAAAATAACACTTCAAATCCTTTTGTTAAAATTAAAAAGCAGAATTGCCGCATATTTTTCAAATTGACAGCAGAATGGCAGAATTTCTTTCAAATAATTTAATTGCAAAAACTATTGGGATTCAGCATTTAAATCAGTTTTTTCCATAAATTTGCCATGAAACAATTTAACAGGAAAAGCTATGTTACCAAAATTCTTACTTGCCGACAATTCTCAGGAAACTCCCGACACCATTTTTGTTGTTCACAATGAAGAACCAAAATTTATTGTTGAAAGCGATATTGAAGATTTCTGGTCGAACCAGGTTGTTCACTGGTACAGTGAAAAGCCGGATTCTGACGCGTTAATTAAGCAACTATTAGAAGATGCTGAAGAATACCTGGAAGCTGAATTTGAAAATCAGGAAAATTTGTTTGACGACGAAGAGAACGACTAATGGAAAATTCACCATCTACAAAAAAGCGATTAACGAGATCATCGAATAAGATGATTGCGGGAATTGTTGCCGGATTTGCTGAGTACTTCAACATGGACGCAACTCTTTTGAGGGTTATTTATGTGGTACTATCTGTTGTAAGTGCTGGTTTCCCGGGGCTTCTTGTCTATCTTATTTGCTGGGCGGTTATTCCTGAAAAAAGAGCCTGATTCTTAAGCAACGATTCTGCGTTTTCGTGCCTTTTTGGTTCCCTTTACTTGTTTTTTGAACAAGCAGCTCTCGTAAGCTGTTTTCAACTGCGTCAAAGCTGGAAACCCGAACAGTCATGCACTGTCACGCCGTCATTCCGGACTCGCTTCGGAATCTGCCTGACACATACTCCAATTAAAATACAACCCCGGAAACAAGTTCCGGAAATTGTTTTTATTCTGATCTTCACCACTAATATTGAATCGTTAGGAATTGCTCTTATTCCATAGCGCAGAGGCTTTCTGACACAGCGCAGCAAGACTATTCCATGTAGCAGCAAGACCATTCCAAAGGTCAGCAAGACTATTCTCTTTGGAACCATAGACATTCTCTATGGAATAACTCCAATTCCATAGAGAATGTCTATTATTCTAAGTGGAATTGCTCTTCAGCACAATGGAATTGTCTTTCGGCACGATGGCAGCACGCTTATTCCTTATGGAATTAGGCCTCGGCACGATGGGATCAGGCTTCAGCGCTATACAAAAAGGACGCTGAAATGCCTCTAAATAAAGAAGACTGAGAAAAAGTACTACAAAACTTGTATTCTTTCTCCGATTAAACGAATCCCACTTCAGCCTACTCAACATCTTTCAAGCTCAACTGAATTCGTTTGCGAGCGATATCAACCTCTGTTACCTTCACCTTAACATGCTCGTGTAATTTAACAACCTCATTGGGATCGCTCACAAAACGATTGGCTAATTGCGAAATATGAACCAATCCGTCTTGTTTAACTCCCACATCGACAAAAGCCCCAAACTTGGTAATATTGGTCACAATTCCGGGAAGCACCATGCCCTCCTGCAGGTCTTCCATTTTATAAATCCCCGGGGCAAATTCGAACACTTTGATATTTTTACGAGGATCACGTCCCGGCTTAGCCAGTTCTTTCTGAATATCTTTCAAAGTAGGTAAACCAACCGATTCAGAAATATATTTTTCAAGCACAATCTCTTTTTGCTTCTCTTCGGTTGTGATTAATTCGGCTACCGAACAATTCAGATCTTTAGCCATTTGTTTTACCACGTGGTACGATTCGGGGTGTACAGCGGTGTTATCCAGCGGATTTTTCGCATCAGAAATACGCAGGAAACCGGCGGCTTGTTCAAACGCTTTTGCTCCCATGCGCGGAACTTTCATTAACTCTTTTCTGGAATTGAACGCACCATTTTCTTTGCGGTAATCGACCACATTCTGCGCCAATTGCGGTCCCAAGCCCGAAATGTAGGTCAATAAATGTTTGGACGCTGTATTTACATTTACCCCAACCGAGTTAACAGCCGATTCAACAACCGTATCCAAACTATTTTTGAGTAACTTTTGATCAACATCATGCTGGTACTGCCCCACTCCAATCGATTTCGGGTCAATCTTCACCAGTTCAGCCAGCGGATCCATTAAACGACGGCCAATAGAAACTGACCCGCGCACGGTGACATCGTAACTCGGAAACTCTTCGCGGGCAACTTTTGAAGCAGAATAAACCGATGCTCCATCTTCAGAAACAACAAATACTTTAATATCGCGATCATAACGCAATTTTTTAATGAAGTGCTCGGTCTCGCGACTAGCCGTTCCGTTACCGATGGCAACCGCCTCTATTTGGTAAGCACCCACCAGCGAAGTAATTTTCCGGGCTGCTTGCTTGGTTTGCTCCTGCGGTTTATGCGGATAGATGGTTTCGTTGTGCAACAGGTTTCCCTGTTCATCTAAACAGACCACTTTACAACCGGTACGATATCCGGGATCGACGGCCAATACTCGTTTTTGACCAAGTGGAGCAGCCAACAGCAATTGGCGTAAGTTTTCTGCAAACACCTGAATGGCATCCTGATCGGCTTTCAGCCTGGAGGCTTGTGCAAATTCGGTTTCAATGGCCGACGATAGCAAGCGCTTGTAACTATCTTTTGCGGCTAACTGAATTTGCTCCCCACATTCATTTTGCGAACGTACAAAAAAACGGTTCAACCGCTCCAAAATATCCTCTTCACTTGGAGCAATCGAAATGCGCAAAAAGCCCTCGTGTTCGCCTCTTCGCATAGCGAGCAACCGGTGCGAAGGACATCTTCTCAGTGGTTCTTCCCAATCAAAATAGTCGCGGTATTTTTCACCTTCAAGCTCTTTGCCTTTAACCAGTTTACTCCTGATCGTTGCACCCAATTCGAAAGCCCGGCGCACCATATTCCGGGCCTTTTCATTTTCATTCACCCACTCGGCAATAATATCACGGGCACCGGCCAGCGCATCGTCTACCGAATCGACTTCATCATTAACAAAAGCATTTGCCCGACTCTCTATGTCCCGCTCCTGTTGTTTCATAATGATTTTTGCCAGTGATTCCAACCCTTTTTCGCGAGCCACCGAAGCCTTCGTTTTCCGCTTGGGTTTATAGGGCAAATAAATATCTTCCAACTCGGTTGCATCAAAGCAATTGTCAATCCGGTCTTTCAATTCCGAGCTTAGCAAATCCTGCTCATCAATCGTTTTCAGAATCGTCTCTTTTCGTTTGATCAACTCCTCCAGCCGAGCCTTTTCGTCTTTTATATCACCAATCTGTACTTCATCTAAACTTCCCGTCATCTCTTTCCGGTAGCGCGAAATAAAAGGTACAGTTGCCCCTTCATCCAACAACTTGATGGTGTTTTCTACTTGATTAACCCGAATTTGAAGTTGATCAGCAATACGCTGTATAAGTTGTGCATTCATGTCCTGAAAATTTGGCTAACGAAGATAGTAGTTTTATCCAATTTTGACTGATTTGTGTCCAATGTAATCTTATTCATCAAGGGGTAAACATTAAAGTTTGAATAAATTTTCACCTTCCTGACAGAAAATGATTTTATATCTCGTGGAAATATTGAATTTTTAAGAAACAAAAAACTAAAACACCATGGCTATTAACAATGCAATGAAATTTATCCGCGAGTCGCAGGTTGATCCGGAGCTTCGAAAAGTGGTAAACAAAACCCCTGGAAATAAATTGATTCAGCAATTAACTGAGCTTGGCTACGAGTTTGATGTCGAAGAGTTTGAGGAATCAGTAAACATGATGCATGTGAAATGCCAGTTTGAAGAAGAAGCCAACCGTTTGATGCAGACGGCTATGTGGTTTCGCATGTCATTAAATCAATAACTCTCGTTGGCTTTGAAGCCCGACAAGGCTTTATAAATAAGGCTTTACCAGTTCCCAGTTCAGTCCGTCGTCAACAAATACGGCTTCAACTCCCATGGAGCGAATATCGCTGACATTGCGGTATTCATCATCAAAAAACACGACATCTTTCTTGTGCGTATTCGTCTGTTTCAGAATCCGGGAGAGATGCTTGAATTTATCTCCGGGGTATATCTCCCGGGCATCAAAATAGTGGTCAATACTGAATAAATGAAGTAGTTGCGCTGCCCAATCCGGCGCTTCTGTTCTTGATGCAGCGGCAATCATCCTTCCGCTGCCTTTTAGCTTGTTCAAAATGTCTGGCACATCCTCATACAAACGCAACCTACGCCCCGCCTGATCCAACAAATTACCGTTGCTCCAATAATACGGTGGATTTGTACAGTCGCACCACGTATCGCCGGCATTCCAAAGTGTATAATCTAAATCGAACACGAAAAGTTTCATAAACTCTCTTTTGAGCTGCAAAAATAGTAAAGCTTAACAAACAACAACTTCCCAAACTGATCGTGCGAGTTCCTCCTTGAAAAAGAGAATAATTGGGAACCTTGCAACTACGCTTGCTTCAATATTTTATTCTCCGCTTTAATTCTGATGAACAACATAATTGCATTCAGCACCGAAAAAACGATTGCTGTCACATATAAATGAAAAATCAAAGGTATAACAGCAATTTCGCTTATTACAATGAAGTAGTTTGGGTGTTTAAAATATTTATAAAGTCCTTTTCGAACCAATGGAACGCCGGATATGTGAAGTATTTTGGTATTCCAGTACCTACCCAGGGAATAGATGATGTGCATTTTAACTGCTATCAGTGCCAGAAATAAAGCTAGCAAGAAGTAATCAGGCGTTTCTGTCGGTTTTAACAGATACTCGATGACCAACGACAACATAAACCCAAGGTGAAGCAGCACAATAAATGGATAATGCTTTTTACCGTATTCAACCGCTCCATTTGCCCGAAGCCAGATTTCATTCCTCCTGGCTATCAGTAATTCACTCAGGCGCAACAGGATCAGAAAAGATATGAAGAGGACGAAGGACATGGCTTAAGGATTATTCATTTCAAACAATACCATTTCGCTTGAGAAACCCGGCCCCAATGCCAGCATGAGGCCATAACCGTCTTTAAAACCATCATTTATAAATTTATCCAAGACATACAAAACGGTAGTGCTCGACATATTGCCACAATCGTTCATTATTTCGCGGGTATTTTTCAGAAAATCGCCTTCTAAGGCTAATGCTTCTTTATATGCGGTCAACACTTTTTTACCCCCCGGATGAAAAATGAAATTCTTGATATCACTCAATTCCAGATCATATTTTGCTAAAAAAGCCGATACATCTTCTTTTACATTTTGGTGGATGATGGTCGGAATATCAGAAGAAAAAAGAACCTTGAAACCGGTGTCCAGAAATTCCCACCCCATTACATCCAACGAATCGTAATACAATTTACTTCCTGATCCAACGAATTTAATCTTCTGCTCAGTTTTATGATTGTCGCCTTTGATGATGCAAGCCGCGATCCCGTCAGAAAAAAGGCTCGATGCAATAAAATTACTTTTACTGAAGTCAGTACTCAAAAAAGTCAAGGAACACAACTCGACGGCAACAAGTAGAACGTTGGCATCAGGATTTGCCTGTGCCAGGACACTTGCTTTAGCCATCCCTGAAACTCCTCCGGCACAACCTAATCCGAAAATAGACATGCGGTTGATGTGAGGATTAAGCCTTAACTGATTAACGATTAATGCATCGATACTTGGAGTGGCAAGCCCGGTAGAAGAAACGAAAATTATATCTGTAAGCTCTTCTTTCTTTAGGTTCGCCTTTGTCAGGCATTCTTCAATGGCCTGGATCGAATATTCCAGTGCACAACGAACAAATTCCGTGTTCCTTTTCTGAAAAGTATTGTGTGATACATAGGTTTCTAACGGCTTGCAAAAATTTCGGAACTTGATCTCCGTATTATCGAAAACGCTCATCAATCGTTCTGCCTGAGGGAAGTGAGGCAAGAAAAACTCTTTCGCATATTCTTTCACTTTTTGCTGATCAACTTTATGGGGGAAATCTATTTTGGATACGGTTTCAACAAAAGGCATAATTTTCTCTTTTAAGGTTATTTGAATCTGGCGAAATTTTCCGGTTTCCAGACACTTTTCATCTGAATTTCTTCCGATGTTATTGCTTCTTATCCAACACCCGGACAGGTTAATTGTTTGAGAATTCCATGTTTCGCAGGCAGCAAACGGATATTGTAAAAGAAATTTTGAGATGTAAAACGAAAAGAATTGTGCGTTTCGCCAAGAGGTTAAATTTTCCATCCTTCCCGAGCTGAACTGGGCAGCTAAAACTAAAACCGGACAGACTTTTGCTATTGCTTTTATCACCAGTCATTCCGGTAAAAGCGGGAACTTTTTAGTGTAATAACTCAACTTCTTTTGATTTCAGACTCATCTGAATTGAAAAACCTTGCCGACAAGACAACTTGCTTAACCCGTGACAGATCGTTTTTTTGTCCATTCGTTTTTTACTAACGAGACAATATTCTTCTTATTTCAGACTTATAGATTTCACTATCTGTCATACCATTATGTCCTTGACCGCTTAATGTAATTAAAGTGTCTGATTCCTTAAATTCTCGTTTAAGTTTCAGTGAAGATCCATAATAAATAACCCGGTCTTGATCTCCATGGAAAATAACAACAGGCATTTGACAATCTTTCAAATATTTGTTGGTTTCAAGCTTATATTTTAAAAGAAACCCAGGAATAATCGGATAGGTATACTTCATCATATCTACCAAACTATAATAAGGTGCTTGTAAGATTAAAAGGTTGGGGTTGTTTATCGAGGCAATTTTAGACGCAAGACCTGTTCCAATCGAATATCCCAATACAATTATTTTGTCTTCAGTGTATTGTTTTGTCAGTTCACTATAAACTTCTTTTATATCCTCAAAAAGTTGTTCTTGTCCGTTTATTTTCCCTTCACTTTTACCGTATCCGCGATAATCAATGATAAAAATGTCATAATTTAAATCGGTATAAGTTTTTGCAACACCACCCCATGACCTTAATGAACCAGCATTTCCGTGTAGATAAAAAATCAGTCCTTTCGTACTATCCGCTTTAAACAACAGGCCATTTAAGATCGTTCCATCTGCAGTCTCAATATTTTTTTCTTCATATTTCTGACGAAACTGAAATTGATTACTATAGTAGAGTACATCATATTTTCATATCAAAAACTCTTGTAATATTGAGCATATTCTTATAATAAACTTCTACATTTATGGCTTGTTAAAAAAATTAGAAAAAGTAAAACATATGGATAAAAGCTTAGTGTTGGGAGCCGAAGCCATTGCTTTGGGAGCCATTGATGAAGGTATTTCAGGAGTATATGCTTATCCGGGTACACCCTCAACCGAAATCACAGAATTCATTCAAAAATCAAAAGAAGCTACCGAAATAAAAATACGTTCACAGTGGTCTGTTAATGAAAAAACAGCTTACGAGGCAGCCTTAGGAATGTCGTATGCGGGAAAACGATCGATGGTATGTATGAAGCATGTTGGACTTAATGTAGCAGCCGATGCCTTTATAAACTCAGCGATTACGGGCATAAATGGCGGGTTAGTTTTAGTCGTTGCAGATGATCCTTCCATGCATTCTTCCCAAAATGAGCAAGACACTCGTTTTTATGGAAAATTTTCGTTTCTACCCCTGCTCGAACCTTCGAACCAACAAGAGGCATACGATTGTGTTCGGTATGGCTTCAACTTGTCGGAACAGGTAAAACTTCCTGTCATCATCAGAATAACAACGCGTTTATCACATTCGCGTTCGATTGTTTTACGCCAAACGATGACTGAGCAAAATGAGTATCGTGCCGAAACCGATCAATCAAAGTGGATTTTGCTACCCCATAATGCACGCAAACGTTATTCGGCATTGCTTGACATACAAAAAAAATTAGTTGCTATTTCCGAAGCATCTCCTTATAACCGCATTGAAAAGGGAGAGGGAAAAAATGGGATTATTGCCTGTGGTTTAGCATACAACTATGTTAAAGAAACCCTCAATGCCTATAATCTTAATTATCCAATACTAAAAATTTCGCACTATCCCTTACCCGATTCGCTATTGCGTGAGTTCTTCGCTACCTGCGACAATATTCTTATTGCCGAAGAGGGGTATCCTATTTACGAGGAATTGTTACATGGCTATTTCAAAAATAAAAAGCTTAAAGGTCGATTAGACGGCTCTCTGCCCCGAACAGGTGAACTTACTCCCGATATAATTGCCAGAGCACTGGGACTTAAACCTAATGAATCTGCCAAAACTCCTGAAATTGTTGTTGGCCGCCCACCCGAATTGTGCACAGGATGTAGCCATCGCGATTTGTTTGATGCCATGAACGCTATCTTAAACGAACAGAGCGAGAAACACGTTTTTTCTGATATTGGATGTTATGCCCTTGGTGCTTTGCCACCCTACAATACAATAAATACCTGCGTAGACATGGGAGCTTCAATAACTATGGCCAAAGGAGCGTCTGATGCCGGAATGCATCCTTCTATTGCAGTTATTGGCGATTCAACATTTACCCATTCGGGTATTACAGGCTTGCTCGATGCTGTGAACGACAAGAATGCCGTAACCATAATTATTTCCGACAATGGCACTACCGCTATGACTGGCGGACAAAAATCTGGAGGAACCGGTCGCTTAAAGGAAATTTGTATCGGATTGGGTGTTGATCCTAAGCATTTGAGAAGCATTGTTCCTTTAAAGAAAGATTTCGAGAAAAATGTTAAGATTCTTCGCGAAGAATTTAATTATCAGGGAGTGTCGGTAATTTTAGCCTGTCGTGAATGTATTCAAACCCTTAAACAAAAAAAATAATCGATTTACGAATAGCATGATTAACAGTCAAAATTTCTAAAGAACAATGACAAAAAATATAATTCTTGCAGGTGTTGGAGGACAAGGTATATTGACCATTGCAGCCATTATCGATCAGGCGGCCATGTTTAATAATTTATTTATAAAGCAGGCTGAAGTCCATGGCATGAGCCAACGTGGTGGTGCGGTACAGTCGCATCTTCGAATTTCTGATACTGAAATCTATTCTGACCTTATTTCAATGGGTACAGCCGATATGATTATCTCTCTCGAACCCATGGAAGCACTACGCTATATGCCGTTTTTAAGCGACAAGGGTACTATCATCACCGCTACCAAACCTTTTATCAATATTGGGAATTATCCCGATGAAAACAAGGTAATAGATGAAATCAAGAATAGTGGAACTAATTATCAATTATTAGATATCGAATCCTTAGCTCAAAAAGCAGGAAATTTGCGGACAAGAAATGTAGTGATGGTCGGTGCCGCTTACAAATATTTAGGTATTCCGCAAGATTTGCTCGAAAAAAGTATTCGCCAATTGTTTGCTGCAAAAGGAGATGAAATAGTCAGTCAAAATTTAAAAGCTTTTAAATTAGGACTCGGTGCAAACGCGTAAACATAAACTTATACCTAAATACGATTAGAAGTATCACATAAAATAACGATAACCTATTTATGATTTGGAATGAACATATCGAAGCCGCAAGTCGTGATGAGCTTACAAACATTCAGAATGAGCGGTTGGTAAAAATGATTGAACGCATATACTATAATGTGCCTTTTTATCGTAAAAAATTACAAGAACAAGGTGTTAAACCCGGAGATATTAAAAGCATCGATCAATTAAAGGATTTGCCTTTTACCAATAAAACCGATTTGCGCGACAATTACCCTTTCGGTCTTTTTACAGTGCCTCAAAGCGATATTGTTCGCTTGCATGCTTCGAGTGGAACAACTGGCAAACCAACGGTTGTGGGTTATACACGTGCAGATATTAGCCTCTGGAGTGAGGTGGTAGCTCGTTCGCTATCGATGGCCAATGTAGGCAAAAACGATATAATTCAAATTGCTTACGGTTATGGCTTATTTACCGGAGGATTAGGAGTTCATTACGGAGCTGAAAAAGTTGGTGCTTCGGTGATTCCTATTTCTGGTGGTAATACAAAAAAACAATTACAGCTTATGCAAGATTTTGGTTCAACTGTAATTGCATGTACACCTTCGTATGCCGCTTTTTTAGGCGAAAGCATCCAAAAAGGAGACATTGATAAAAACAACATTAAACTAAAAGCAGGAATATTTGGCGCCGAACCCTGGACCAAAGAATTGCGTTTTCAGGTTGAAGAAATGCTCGGATTAAAAGCCTTTGATATCTACGGACTTAGCGAAATTATTGGGCCAGGGGTTTCTATGGAATGTGAACATCAATGTGGGATGCATATTTTTGAAGATCATTTTATTCCGGAAATCATCAATCCTAAAACCCTCGAAGTATTGCCTTACGGTAAAGTTGGAGAGCTTGTATTTACAACAGTAACCAAAGAAGCAATGCCCTTGTTGCGATACCGGACTCGCGACCTTACTCGTTTGTATACTGATAAATGCGAATGCGGACGCACAATTGTACGAATGGAGAAATGTTTAGGCCGCTCAGATGATATGCTTATTATTCGTGGCGTAAATATTTTCCCTTCTCAAGTTGAGGCTGCTTTGCTTGAAGTAAGCAATACAACCTCGCATTACCAGTTGGTTGTAAATCGCGAGGGTAACCTCGATACCCTTGAAGTGAATGTTGAAGTAGACGAGCAGTTTTGGTCTGATGAGGTAAAAGTACTTGAAGGATTGCGTACTCGTATTCGTAACAGTATGGCCAGCACACTAGGTATTAGTGTAAAAATTAATTTAGTCGAGCCCATGTCTATTGCCAGATCGGAAGGTAAAGCAGTAAGAGTAATCGATAACAGAAAAAAACAATCATCATGATAATAGAACAATTATCCGTTTTTATAGAAGACAAAACTGGTCGTTTAACCGAAATGACTAAAATTTTAGCCGAAAACAATATTAATATCTCGGCATTTAGTATTGCCGATGCAGCCGATTTTGGTATTGTGCGTATGATTGTAAATAATCCGATCAAGGCCAAACAGGTTCTGAAAGAGAACAAGTTTTCAGTGAATATCACTGAAGTAGTTTGTTTGGTAGTTCCTCATGAGTCGGGAGGATTATATAAAGCACTTCAAATATTATCTAAAAACAACGTACCTGTCGACTACATGTATGCTTTTGCATTGGAAAATAAAGCTTCTGTAATTATTCGCTCCCCTTCTAACGATACGATAATAAAAGTTTTGCAAGAACATAAAATAGAATTACTTAAAGCCAGCGACATTTATTCTATATAATATTAAAAAGGTATCTGCGTATCCGTTTTCATGCATAATTGAGCCAATTCTATTCATAAATTTGAAATAGAAATTAAATACGTACTGAATTTTAAGTATTTAAAGCTATGATACTCTATCGCATTTCTAGATTAAAATCCGATATGACAGTTAACGGACATTCGATTTTATAAATCTGTTTTTAAATATTGCGTCATTTTGCTATGTTATTGGTTTTATGGTGGCTATCATTATGATCCAACTAGCTATAAACTGTCAACACCAATTTGCGAGAGCCTCCATGGTCGCGATATTCGCCCAGGTAAATGCCCTGCCAGGTTCCAAGATTCAACCGGCCGTTGGTAATCGGAATCGTCAGTTCAGCACCAATAATTGAGGATTTAAGGTGCGCCGGCATATCATCAGCGCCTTCGTAAGTGTGGGTGTACACGGGATGATTTTCGGGAATAAGTTTATTCACAAACGACTCAAAATCGGCCCGGACTGATGGATCGGCATTTTCATTTAAGGTAATTCCCGCCGAGGTATGCTTGATTAAAACATGTAGCAATCCTTTATCGGGTAAATCAGGCAACTCACGGGTAACTATATCTGTTATCAAGTGAAAGCCTCTTCTAAATTTTGGTAATTGTATTTCTTTCTGTTCAATCATAATTTTTTGGATATTTTGCACCGGATGCTGGATTATTTTGTCTTCTTTACTTCCACATAATCAAGAGGATTGCAGAAGGCTCCCCACCCTGTTTTCACTTGCTGCTCGCTGTGCTATTTTTGCTACCACGCAAGCAATCAATCGAAACACAAATTTACAAAAACAATTAGAAATCCTTAAACCTATTCCGTTTGAAGCCATCTTTTAATATCTTGCGGTGCGCAACCAAATCATCCGGAATAGATTTAGTTGAACCCCTGTTGCTATGAAAGGAAGACGAACTAAGTACCTACTGCTTTTGGCTTTATTTTTTACGTTCCTTGGATTACTGAGTGAATCAGTACAGGCCAAACGAGCACACCTTGTCCGAAATCAAGGATTTTTTTACAGCATTGAAGGAATTTACGGGACTAACTATAAGCTAACGACCAACTACTTAATTGATACGGAAGCTTACAATCCATCGTCCTTTGGCTTAAAATCAACCGTCAATTGGTTTATCAATTATCATCTTTCGGCAGGCGCAGGGCTCGGGTTTCTGCAGTATCAAAGTCCGAGAATGTACACGCTGCCAATTTTTGTCAACACGCAAGCCTATCTGAGCAAAGGCTCAAACACACCTTTTGCTTATGTAGAGGGAGGCTATGGGTTCCGGTTCAATGACGATACACAGGATAAAGGTTTTCTATACGAATATGGACTCGGATTTCGTTACCGCATCAAATGGAATAGTTTTCTGGTTTTTAAGGTTGGCTACCACAACTACAAAAACAACGAATGGCAATGGCAATGGAAGCCGTTGGAAGAACGCACTGCCGAAGATCCTTATCAGTGGTACAATTTAAGAAGGCAAACCATCACCTTCACGTTGGCGCTGTACTTTTCGACCCGTTACTGAGAAACTTCCGGTATAACCTTGCCAATGCAATAGTCGGGAATATCGAACCCCAATAAATTTAGCAGGGTTGGCACAACATCCACCCCGTCAACGGGGTTAATGGTTATTCGCTTTTGAATTCCTTTACCAAACCAAATCAAGGGAATACGGGCATTGTCAGTATAAATCGTTCGTTTGAATTTATATTCTGGCTGCCAACCATCTTCCAGCATAAAAAGCACATCGCCCGATCGCTTCAAATTATACGAATCGGCAATCGTTGCCAGCTGACTTCTTAAGTAGTCACCCCGCTCAAAATCAACCGAGGGCAGCGAAAGTTTTATTCCTTCGAACTGGTTAATAAAGGAGGCTGCTTTTCGCTGAACATCACCCAACTCAAGTCCGTTTTTTTCAATCAGCTCACGATTTAGGTAGATTTGCTGATCGGTAACAAACTCAACCCATTCGCCCTGTCCATAGCTAATATTTAAAAATGATTTTAAAAGAGCTATCATGCTTTCGGGAGCAACAAAACCAACCGGCATATTAAATTCTTCTTTTAAATAAGCAACCGGATAACTTGTTGAACACGCCGAACTCAATACAACCAGATATTGGTCTCTGCCTACTTTTTTATCGAGAAAGTTTAACAGGTGTTCCAGATTTCTATCCAAGCGTAAGTACAAGTCTTCAATTTCAACAGAGTTGGGGCTAAACGAACCTTGCTCATAGTCCATCGATGAAAAATTAAGAGCCAGCAAATCCGGAACATAGTCTTGGCCAAGCCGCTCAGCATCGATTAAAGATAAAGCAAAATCTTTCACCATGGTATTTCCGAATGGTGTTGTCTTCAATACCTTATAATTTCCTGCACGATTTTTTAATTTCTTGAGGTTATACGGAAAAGTGTTCCACTTTTGATAATAGCCGGGCTCCAGGATGTAATCATCTTCCAGACTTTCGGTGTAGCTCGTTGCCGGAAGCAAAGTTGCCCAATCGCGATCCAGATAGAGGTCGGCAAATCGCTTATCGTTGAATGTGCGTGCCCAACCCGGAAATTGATCAACAAAATAAGACGTGCTGATCATGTGGCCGGTTAATTCATCCATCCAGTAAGCACCGTCGGCTGCATGACCAGCTGAAAGAACAGCGCTGCTGGCATTAAGCGCAACAGAAAATACCTTAGCTTCATTTTGCGAATTGAGTTTGAGTACGTCCCCGATGGTTGGCATTAACAGGTTGGCCGACGAAATCTGACCTTCTTCCGAGTCACTTCCTACTGTAATATAATAGTTGTCTTCAAGGGCACTCACTTCCTTTTCGCGCAAGCGGTCGTACCAGCTATCGTTTACAATTCCATGGCGAGCCGGGTACACGCCGGTAAAAAGTGTTGGCACCCCGGTAATGTTCTTTTTGATGTGCAGGTCCATCGATGTATTACTACAAACCGTTCCTTCGTTCATCAACCTGCGAAATCCGCCTTGCTGAAACTGATTCCAAAACCGACTGATGTAATCGGTACGCATTTGCTCCACATTAATCACAACAACCAATCGAGTCTGGTCGGATTGATTAACAGGAATTTTTTGCGAAAAAACAGGAAATGAGCTCAGTATAAAAACCAGTATTAAAAGCGTCTGCAATCGATTCAGCATAGTAAAATTTTTAGGAACCCAAAAATATAAAAAACTTAGCAACACACGAATTAAACGAAGAAGGATCGAAATAATTTCGACGGATAAAAAATTGACTGGGAGAATCGTACGAGAACTCACCGGAACATTGAAAAACAAGTTTTATAGAAAGTACGGATTCATGTAATTTGTGCCAACAAGGTGCGGTTGTCAATTCGTCGATCACTCTGTATTTTGTTTGTTTATTTGTTTCGATGAATGGCGCTCCATAGTGGACAATCTTTTGAGATGATCTGCCCTTTCCGATAACTGTTAAGCAACTGAACTGACCGCTGAGCAAGCTCTCGTCGTACTGCACGCCGCTCCCCTTTTATGCGGGCAATTTTCATGTTATCGTAAGCAGTAGTTTGATGGCGCATCCATGCAATAACAGCGCGTGCAGCACGCTCTTCAACCGGAATGCGCTGTGTGCGGGCAACAGTGCCACTGCCAACAGGAATCGCATGATCAGTAATAGCCTGAGCCATTTTTTGCTCTACTTCTTGGTAAGTTGAATGAAAATTGAGATAGCGAACTACGGCTTCGAAAAACTCACCTTGGTAAACCACTTGCTTTTTCTCGCGGCGAATAATTTCCGACGTCCTTTTCTTCTGATAACGATCTGTTTGTCGGACAGCAGTAACCGTTTGCTTTGCATTTGCAATTGTAGCTGCCGGCGCCCACACTCCTTTCGACATTGTCCGTCGGCCTTTCTTTACCTGAACCCGCCAGTACTTCCCTTGTGCTGTTACTTTGCGGGTAATTCCAGCATCTCCAGCCGGCAAAAACTCCCAACCTTTAGGTGGCGTAAGAGGCTCACCGTACTCGCTGGTCACTTGCCCGTTCTTTCCCGGACTTACGATCAGTATATTTTGGTTACTCATTCTGCTATTTCTTTTTTCGGTTTACCCCACGAACTGCTTTCTCAGCCCATGGATCTTCGGGCCAGGCATGTTTCGGATAACGACGCTTCAGTTCTTTTTTAACTTCAAAATAGATATTGTCCCAAAAACTTCGCAGGTCGGAAGTAATTTGTACTGGTTTAAAACCCGGCGACAGCAAATGCATCAGCACATTCACCTTTCCATCATTTACAGTTGGCGTATCAGTCATTCCAAAAACTTCCTGTAAACGAACGGCCAACACGGGAGCAGCACCGTTGGGTTGATACTCCAAACGGATTGAAGAACCGCTTGGCACTTCGACTTTTTCGGGAGCGAAACGGTTTAGTTGGGTTTGTTGCTCCACAGTCAAATGATAATGAAGAGCTGATTTTAAGTCGATTTTCTTCAGATCAGCAGGTTTGCGAACGCCCTGCAGGTAAGGTGCAAGCCACTCTTCATTGGTCATTAATAGATTGCCTGTTGAAACGTCAGGCCAACTCCCCGTCGGTTGCCACTTTCGCATACTCAGCACCCTGTTTTGCCACTGCTCGACCTGTTTATTGAAGTCAAGCAACTGCTCTCCTTCTTTTTGGACAGCATCAACAATAGCTTGCTGCAAATGACTTTGATCGGGGTTAGGTAGTGGTTTTGATTGTAAAATAATGGAGCCAACACGCAACTCTCGAACTGCATTTAACCCGCCATTTCGGGTATCCCAGGTAATTAGGTCTCGTTCTTTTACCAAAGGAGCCAAATCTCGTGGGTTCAGAGGTGAAGCCAAAAAGATCTTTCCCATTCCTTCGCGTGCATTTAGGTGAGCAACTGCTAACCAGGCTTCATGTGCCAGCTCATCCTGATGACCTGCCATTACTAAACTGCCATTTGACAATTGAAATTGGGCATTATTGCCAACACGTGCATGTCCAATGCGCTCGGGGTAAGCAAATACCAATAACAGCCCTGTTTCGTATGGGTCAACAACTTCATTGCTTTCATCGCAGCCGATCAGTCGGCGATACGACTCAGCAACCTTATCGATGCGACTCATTTTTTTGCTCATCCGGTTTTCAGCGCGCTGCTTTCGCAATGCTTCAATCCGAAGATTTATATCGATACCGGCCTCGCGTCCGAGTGGGTCACGCTCTTCAAGAATGGCTGCCAGATCGGTAGCAAGTTCCAAATTGCCATGTTGCTTTGCCATCAGAAGCATGTGTGCAATGCGCGGGTGGCAGGGCAACCGATGCATGGCTTTCCCATGTTCCGTAATCCGACCGCTGTCCAACGCTTCCAATTGATGTAAGAGTTCTGTGG
Organism: Sunxiuqinia sp.; assembly: GCF_055140945.1. Lineage (NCBI taxonomy): Bacteria > Pseudomonadati > Bacteroidota > Bacteroidia > Marinilabiliales > Prolixibacteraceae > Sunxiuqinia > Sunxiuqinia sp. Next base: position 40,716 of record NZ_JBSQYS010000017.1, on the reverse strand, counting down.
CCTGCAAATAAGCGCCCTTGGGTGGTGATGTGAGCCAGGAGAGTTGACTTGGATCTGTAATTCCCCATTGAGCTAAATCCAGCACCAGATCAGCAAGATCGGCCTCCATAATTTCTGGCACTCGATGCTCGGCCAATTGATCCTGCGTTGCCCGGGTCCACATCCGAAAGCAGGTTCCGGGTCCCAAACGTCCGGCGCGACCAGCTCGCTGATCAGCTGAGTCGATTGATATCTGCACTGTTTCCAAACGCGAGAGTCCATTGCCCGGATCGAACCGGGAGGTGCGCGCATAGCCACAATCAATCACGACCTGCACTCCTTCAATCGTTAAGCTGGTTTCGGCAATTGAAGTAGCCAAAATGATTTTTCGTTTGCCTTTAGGATTTGGAAAGATGGCTGCTAATTGCTTGTTTTTAGGAAGCATCCCAAACAGCGGATGAATCTCGAAAGGTAAGTTCTCCTTCTTCAACAAACCCTCACATTTTCGAATTTCTCCTTCACCCGGAAGAAATACAAGGATATCGCCTTTCGTTTCCTTAATCGCACGCAATACGGTTTGTGCGGTTAAATCGGGGAGCATGCGAACATCATTTCCTCCAGTATATTGAATATCTACCGGATACTGGCGCCCACTGCATGTAACAGAAGGAGCCTGCAATAAGTCAACCAGCTGGGGCAAATTTAAGGTAGCCGACATCACCACAATGCGCAAATCAGGACGGAGAATTTGCTGGGCTTCGCGGCACAAAGCCAAGGCTACATCGGCATGAATACTGCGCTCGTGAAATTCATCAAAAAAGACTGTCGATATCCCCTCCAGCGAATTGTCGGAGTGCAGCATTCGCGTCAGAATTCCTTCGGTAACCACTTCAATCCGTGTCTTTTCACTCACCCTGTTTTCGAAGCGAATGCGATAGCCAACCGTCTCTCCTACTTTTTCGCCAAGCAACGAAGCCATTCGTTCAGCAATAGAACGCGCTGCCAATCGCCGTGGTTCCAGCACGATGATCTTTCCGGTGCCACTTTCATCCAGCAATGCAAGAGGAACCAAAGTACTTTTACCAGCTCCCGGAGGCGCCTGTATAATAAGAGTATTTTGAAGAGCCAGTTGCTTTTTAATCTCATCCAGGATGGAAACAACCGGCAAATCAATAGTTTCAAAATTTATATTCAACATTAAAATGCTTTTCAGAACACCCTTTAATAGGCAATTCTTAAGAGCGCAAAAGTAGGAAATAAGTTTCACCTAAGCCCCACCCTTAAAGTGAATGGAAGATAAATAGGGAGTCATTGGATTGTTTCTGAAATCTTTTTTCGTTTCCAGTAGTTAGCCAGTATCGAACCTGATATATTCATCCAGGGACTAAAGACAGCTGATGCTAAACCGATTGTAGCCAATTTCCCCATAACGCCAGCTAATCCGGAAGCCATTCCTCCATTTTGGAGACCAACTTCTAACGCCACCGTGCGGCACGAATCTTTATCGAGTCCTAACAAGCGACTGATCGAATAACCAAATGTATATCCCAGTGAATTGTGAATAATCGAAGCCATTAAAATAAAGATTCCGACAGTAAGAATATTTTCGCGGCTGGCAGCTGTTGTAACTGTTGTGAAGTACACAATTCCGAACATTGATATTTTAGGCATAAACCCCTGTATCTTGGGAAGTATTTCAGTCAAATGAAAATACAATTTGCCAACAATTACAGCCCCTAACAAAAAGTTCATCAACTCCATCACCAGCATTGAATCGTTGGATAAAAAGCTAGCCAGAAAGTCCCAAAGAAAGATGTAGGAAGCCAATAGCCATCCAATAGAAATGTAAAAAGCCCAGTTTATTTTCCTGCGGATTGAAGACGAATAGTTTTTATAGGCATCAAACAGCAAAGCGGCACCAACCGGCACAATTACTATTTTTATGATCTGCATGCACATTTCCAAAAAGTTGATTTGCACGTAAGTACTGGCTAGCATTTTCATCAAAAACGGAGTCATTATTGGAGCAACAAGAGTTGCCAAAGTGGTCAGTGTTACCGACAAAGCCAGGTTCGCTTTAGCAATGTAAACCATTACGTTAGAGGCCAAGCCGCTGGAACACGACCCAATTAAAATAATTCCTGCTGCTATTTCGGGGTCAAAATCAAAAATGCGCGTTAGAGCATAGCCTGTCAGGGGCATAATTGAAAACTGACAAATGATTCCGACCAATACGCCTCGCCCCATTGTTCGCAGTCCTGCAAAATCTTTAAGGCTCATTTGAGTTCCCATTCCGAACATGACCAGCTGAACCACGATCAGGATTAGCCATTTGTTTCTTAAATCGAAGCTCCCCCACTGCAAAAAGGCCGAAGGATAAATCATACCACAAACAAAGGCAAGCATGATCCAGGCTGTGTATTGATAGCTTTTTAAAAGAGGAATAGAACCAATGCCAATTGTAATACTAACAGCCGCGATTACGGTCAATGGAGAAATTAAGTTCCCATAACCTGCGCTTAACGAAACGACCAATAAAAGCGCTGCAAGCAACCCCAACCAAAGCATATACCTCTGCAGTTTTTGCATTGGTTATAGAATTTTGGCTAAATATTCCATGGCTATTTTCGGACTTGCCAGAATCGGCACCTTTTTATCTTCTTCCGAAAGTTGGCTCACGACTCGTGCCATGGAGGCCTGAGCCAATAAAATAACATCGACCTGACTCGACAATTCTTTCAAGGCCGAAGCCACCATTTCGTCATGCACTTCAGGTTTTCCTCCCATCAACGCATCAAATGCTCCTTCGCAGAGTTTCGCAGTCAATTCAATTTTCTTTCCCGCAGCTTGGGCTCTTCGCAACACCAGGTCGCTTGTTGGATCCAAAGTTGTAGAAAGTGTGGCGACAACTCCAATCTTGCTGCCCATTTGCACTGCTTGGTCTGCCATTGGTTGATCAACTCGTAATACCGGAACTTTGGTAAGCGATGCAGATGTTTCAACTGCAGATCCAATTGAAGAGCAGGTTACCAAAATATAATCGGCACCCGCTGCTTCAGCAGAACCTATGTAATCAACTACTCTGCGCGAAGTGTCAGCAGTAAGCTCGCCACGTTCAATTGTGTTTTTGATTAAACTATCATCCACGATGTTGAACACTTGAATATCTTTTCCTTTGAGATATTGATCGATTAATTCCTGAAATACCGGAACCAGTGTTGCTGAAGTATGTACTAAACCTAATTTTTTTCCCATAATCGTTTTTCGTTATTGTCGTTAGATTTTCTTTCTGTTTAATTTATATCCTGCCCTTTTGTAAAGCGCCAAAGTAAGTTTCGTCACCGACCTGCCCACCTTTCAAATTCACTTCAATTTGGTCGACCGGGAAACCGGGAGCAAAAGCTCGACACATCGGCGCTCCTGGAAACACTGGTGCAATCATTTCTACCGCTTTAATGCCTAATTCGCGAGCCACATAGCTGGACGTATCTCCCCCTGCAATAATCAATCGCTTTACAGGTACTTGTTTCAATGCTTCGTTGGCTGATTGTCCCAATAGTCGACCAAAACATTTTGCTGTTTGCGAACGAATCATCAATTCATCCCAGCCTTTTTGCCCAAAGAAATTTTTTGTTTCCTGATAACGTGGATCAGTTGGTCCTTTAGAGGTATGTAAAATTACACTCTTTCCTTTTTTCAGAAATTGAACAATTTGTTGCTGATATTCAGCAATTAGTTTTGACTCCTGATCTCCCTCCTCCAATACTTCAGGAGAAATTGCTATTTCTTCAAAACCGTTTTGAACGGCCCAATCGATTTGAGCTCCTGTTATTGGCGACACACTCCCCGAGAGCACCAACATTGGGCTACATTCTTCCAGCCCGATCCATTGGTCTCTGATTTGAAGCACACCAGTCGATGTCCAAAAATCGCCGAGCGCTTTCTCAATGCCTGATGAACCCACCGAGAAAAGTGGCTTTTTAGTATTTGCTTTTGAGTCCAACAATTCACCGATACGAACCATTTGGTTTTCGTACATCGCATCGATAAAGATTATTTTATGTCCTCTGGCAATTTCGCTATTCAGTTTGTCGCTTAATTCATTGCTTGATTTATTTACATCCAACAGATCAACCAACCCCATAGGCTCGTCAATCTGTTTGGTCAAATGATGCCGCAAATCACTTTCGGCAGACGGTGTAATTGGATGTGTCATCATCGAAGGATGTCTGTCCAGCCGATAAATGGAGCCTGCGCTTCCGATTCCCATTCGGGCATAAAGATTTCCAAAGGCCGAATACCGTCCCAAGTTAGGCGCAGCAACCAATATTGGAGTAAAATCATTTTGAAACGACTGGCGACCAGCAACTATTGCGGTGCCAATATTTCCAATTTCGGGTGACGAGTCGAAGGTTGAACATACTTTGTAATGGACATGACGTGGCGACAGCACGTTTAATGAGTTAAAGGCCTCATGCAAGGTTTGAGCCATCTCCTCCGGCTCCATTGCACGGGTCATTCCGGCAACTCCAACGGCATCCAAATCACGAAATTGATCGAGTAAGTCAGCGCTGGGATTTTCTAAAAAAAGAATCGTTTTAGCTCCGGCACGACTTAAAAACTCCAGCGCATCGGTTGATCCGGTGAAATCATCGCCATAAAAAGCAATCAATGTTTTGTTTGTATGCTTCATCGTTACTTAGCTCCCAAACTTTACAACCGACTCGCCAAACTCTTTGTATTGTTTTGCCGCCTCTTCCATCGTCATTCCGTCAACTGCACCTTTCCAGGCCTGATGAAGTGCTTTAACACCACCTTGCGGGCCGGAAGGGTGAGCCATAATTCCGCCACCTGCCATATAAAGCAGATCGGTCGTTTGCGTCCGCCGGTACGTTTCAAAGGCCTGCCCTCCCCACTGCCCGGAGGACACCACCGGAATAACCGATTCATTATTAAGAAATGGAGTACGACACGATTTAATTGAGCGTACTACAGAATCGTCAGATTCCCAGAATTTATTTTTGATGCCGTTTACGTGCATTTGATCAACACCAGCTAACCGCCATATTTTATTGTACGCCGGAAAATTAATGCCCAGCAGCGGATGACGATTGAGCATTCCCCAGCCATTTCGGTGACCATGGATAGAGAGTTCGCCCCAATCGCACACTTGTTTTACACCAGTCCATCCCACGCTGTTAATACTAACCATGGCACAAGTTCCACCGGCTTTTACAACGGTTTCGTAATTTGCTTTCATGGTTTCCAAGTCACCGGTGATATTGAACGCATACATGATTTTTTTACCGGTTTTATTTGCAAATTCATTGATCACTTTCATGATCTTTTCAACACGAATATTGAAGGGAGAGTTTGCTGCTGAGCCCAATAGCTCATCGTCTTTTACAAAATCAATTCCAGCTTCGGCTAATGATTTTACCAAGTTTGCAGTGTATTCGGGAGTCAAACCAACACTCGGCTTTATAATTGTTCCAATCATTGGGCGTTCAGCTTCAACGCCCGCAAGTTGTTTGGTTCCTTTCATTCCGAAATACGGTCCCCTAAAATGGCTGGCAAATGACTCCGGCACTTCAAAATCATCTAGTTTAAGTCCGGTAAACTGTCTTAATTCATAGAGATTCCCTTGCAATGTTGAAATCATTGCTGGAATATTATATCCGAAATTTTCGATAGACCACGAAACCTTGACTTTAGCTCGTTGGTAGTTTTTATTCTCAATAATTTCACCCGGCATGCTTGGTTCCGGCACTTGGTCTAGTAACTCAATATTTTCAACACGAGCTGCAAAGCGGGTCTTTAGTTCATCTGTTTCACCAGGCACCGACACAAAAGTACCGCTGGATTGTTCGCCGGCTAGCACCGCAGCGGCTTTTTCAATCTCAAAGGGGCTTTCGATGAGATAAGTAGCATGAATTCGTTCCATAGCTCGCTAATTTATTAAAATTATTAATGGTAGAACGAACTCTTATTCGGAAAAATGAGTGTTTTATAAACGAAAAAATGCCTTGAAAGATTGTAAATAGTTTGATTTAGAAGATTAGGTTAATATTTCTCCTCTTGCAATTCGAATCCGAAAATGATTATTTCTTGCTTGAAATAACACCAATTATAAAATGAAAATAATCAAGCCTGAATTACATTTCCAAATCAAAAACAAACTCGCAATTTGGATATTCTGATTGAATATTCGTGTGGGTATATTCTTTGATAAGGTCAAGTTGTTTCAGGAAATCAGCGGTTGGTTCCCCGTTAAATTTGGTGATATTCAAAATAATCTTAAATCTCAACCCTTGGTGTTTCTGAACGTTATTAACAGTGTCAAAAATCAATCGTTCTATATCGTGCAACAAGCGCTCTTCATTAAGGTTACCAATGATAAAAACAATGCTTTTACCACCTTCAATTTGCTCATCGGTCTCCATGGCACTGCTGGTGCTTTCTTCAAAGTCGGGAGCCGTGACCGAGAAAAAAACATTTTCCTCGAGGTTGCTGAACTGTAATTCTCCAGTGGGCTCTGAAGTCTCTTCGTTGACAGCCTGAAACCAAACCAATCCTTTTTCAATTTCGCTATGATAGCCTTTGTACAGGAAATAAGTCAGCTTTTGATCTTTGATCATCGTGGCAGCCAAATCAGTAAAAACAAAAGCCTTTGAATTTTTATTTTCTTCGAGTATTGTTTGAAGAAATTCGTTAGAAAACTCCTTCATTTTTATTTCGTGCTGTTCACCACCATCTGATTTCAGCACGATAAAATTTCGTTCTTTCAGAACAGGACAATTCTTATTCAGACACAGCTCGTTTGTTTGTTCTATCAGCTTTTTGAGTTCTATGGAGGCTTTCAGGTACTTCATTTTCGATGTGGTTTTCTACAAAAATATCTAAAAGTTGTCCATTATTATCGAATCAGACAGCTTTCGGAATAAGAGAAAATCAAGAGTTAACATACGCCGGAATAGTAATAATCCAAGTCAGGTATTCTGTGGAGCTAAAACAACATAGGTGTAGAGCAAAGTCCCTTCATTGTTGAATGAGTGGGTCAGCAATTCAACTGATTAAAGGGGGTTTGAATCAAACAACTATTATGGCATGGTTTTTTTAGCTAACGAGGTACAAAATCTATCTGTCATGACTAATCAAGGAAATTCAACAAATAAAAATAAAGTCAATCAAAAAAAACATCCGCAGCATGAAAAATTACCCCACAAACAGCAACATGCCCAGCATGGAAACCAGTCCGATTCGTCAAAAGAATCACCGCAAAAACACGACGATGATCATCCCAAGCATGATCATCAGCAACAAACATCTAAATCCTCCAATCACAAGGAGAAACAACAGGAAGAAGAGAAGCAACACCTTCATTCTCATTCCCACAATAAAAAAGATGATGATCATAGCGGTCATCACGAGCATGACCATGGCTCACATGATCACTCCGGTCATCATGCAATGATGATCAAGGATTTCAGAAAGCGCTTTTGGATTTCCATGGTGTTGACATTACCAGTTCTGGTTTTGTCACCTATGATTCAAGATCTGCTGGATTATAATTTTTCCTTTGGGCAAGACAATTACCTGCTATTTGCTCTTTCAACAGTCATTTTCTTGTATGGAGGCTGGCCATTTTTAACTGGCTTAGCCAATGAGCTAAAGAAAAAGCAGCCCGGAATGATGACCCTAATTGCAGTGGCGATCACTGTTGCCTGGGGATACAGCTCGGCAACGACATTTGGTTTAGAAGGAAAAACATTTTTCTGGGAGCTGGCTACCCTGATTGACATTATGCTTTTAGGACATTGGATTGAGATGAAGTCAGTTATGGGTGCATCCAATTCGTTACAGGAACTGGTTGCCCTCATGCCATCCGAAGCTCACCGCCTGACTGACGGTGATGTGGAAGATGTGAAAGTTGATCAACTTGAAAAAGACGATCTCGTATTGGTTCGCCCGGGAGAGAAAATTCCGGTTGATGGTTTTATTGTTGAAGGAGAAAGCAACATTAACCAATCGATGGTAACAGGAGAATCGCAGCCCGTTAAGAAGTCAAAAAACGATGAAGTTATCGGCGGTACTATTAACGGCAACAGTTCGCTAAAACTTAAAGTGAAAGAAGTTGGCGAAGATGCCTATTTAAATAAGGTCGTGAACATGGTGCGTGAAGCTCAAAATAAAAAATCGAAAACACAACATTTAGCCGATCGCATTGCTTTATGGTTAACGGTTATTGCGCTAACCATTGGTTTTGGTACCCTGGCCGCATGGTTAGCTGTCGGAAAAGATTTTGCCTTTGCACTCGAACGAATGGCAAGCGTCATGGTGATCACCTGTCCTCATGCATTAGGATTAGCGGTACCTTTAGTTGTTGCAATTTCAACCTCCATTTCGGCACAAAACGGGTTACTGATTCGAAACAGAACTGCTTTTGAAAACTCGCGTAAAGTGACACTACTTGCATTTGACAAAACCGGCACACTTACCAAAGGAAACTTCGGAGTCACACGCTATCAATCGGTAACTAAGGATTATGATGACGAGGCTGTTTTAAGACTTGCGGGAGCAGTTGAATCAGAATCGGAACACCCATTAGCAGCCGGAATTATGAAGAAGGTAAATCAGGAAAAAATTGATCTGCCTGAAATAAAAGACTTCAATGCGATAACCGGAAAAGGTATTGAAGCAAAAGTAGAAGACAAACAGGTGAAAGTCGTGAGCCCCGGATATTTAAAAGAAAATGATTTAGGAATACCGGAAGAGGCAAACAAAAATGAACAGGAAACCGTTGTTTATGTTGTCATTAATGAACATTTGATTGGTTTTATTGCCATGGCAGATGAAATTAGAGAAGAATCATACGAGGCAGTAAAAACACTGAAAGAAACTGGATTGAAACTCTATATGATGACCGGGGATAATGAAAAAGTAGCAAAGAGCGTGAGTGATGAACTGAAGCTTGATGGTTACTTTGCAAATATTTTACCCGATGAAAAGCAGGCAAAAGTGAAAGAATTTCAGGAAAATGGAGAATTTGTAGCCATGACTGGTGATGGTATTAACGATGCACCGGCTCTGGCAACTGCCGATGTTGGGATTGCCGTTGGTTCTGGTACCGATGTGGCAGCAGAAACCGCAGATATTATTTTGGTCAACAGTAATCCGAAAGATATCGCGTCTTTAATTTTATTTGGAAAAGAGACATACAAGAAGATGATTCAGAATTTCATATGGGCGACAGCGTATAATGTTGTCGCTATTCCGCTGGCTGCGGGTGTCCTATATCAATCCGGAGTTATTATCAGCCCTGCGCTTGGTGCTGTATTAATGACTTTCAGTACCATTGTCGTTGCCATTAATGCTCAATTACTAAAGAAAAAGCTCAATATAAATAACCACTAATAAAAAAAAATCATGAAGTACTACATTGAAAAAGTAACCGACTACACCTTTGACGAAGCCATTGAAAAAGTAACAGAAGAACTCAAAAAAGAAGGTTTTGGCGTACTGACCACAATTAATATCCAAGAAAAGCTAAAGGAAAAACTGGATGTTGACTTTCGAAAATACACGATACTCGGAGCTTGCAACCCTCCGGCCGCATATCAAGCGTTGCAAGCCGAAGACAAAATTGGAACAATGCTGCCGTGTAATGTCATCGTTCAGGAAACCAGCGACAATAAAGTTGAAGTTGCAGCTGTAAATCCGATAGCCTCGATGATGGCAATTGAAAATAAGGATTTGGGTGGTATCGCCACAGATATTAAAAACAGGCTGGAAAAAGCAATTCAAGCTGTTTAACACATTACACACATGTAAAAAATGAAAGTACATTCTCCAAAATGAGCCTGACGTCGATTGGTAGTTGAAATAAACAACACCAATTCTTTCTTAATTAAAAGAGTATTATTTACTATATTGTGGGCTACAAAGAAGTTTGAGTATTTTAATTCACTCAAAAGTCATGTTAATGCATAAATAATATTCATCCTAACGAATAGAAATAGCTCATTATGGAAAAGAAAATAATCTTGGTTGTGGACGATTCTTTGGTTATGCGTCTGAAAATTGAAGATATTTTAAATGATTTCCCCAACGTTGATGTGATTCAGGCGAAAGATGGAGAGGAGGCACTTCTAATGATTGAAAAAGAGCAACCCGATGGTATGGTCTTAGATTCACTAATGCCCAAACTGGATGGCTATGGTGTTATGGAAAAGCTAAAACTCACCAATAAACACATTCCCGTAATTCTATTAACTGCTGATATTCAGCCTACAACCAGACAGAAATACATTGATCTTGGGGTAAGCCACGTGATGCACAAACCTTTTGGCAATCAAGATTTTATAAAATCGGCATCAACGATTTTTCAATTGTCATCTAAAAATTAGGTTATGGAAGTTAGCGAAAAGCACAAGGATGCTCTGCTTGAGATCATCAATATTGGAATTGGGAGAGGCGCGAATGTGTTGAATCAGATTGTTGAACACCATGTAACTCTCGAAACGCCCAGTTTAGATATATTCGATGAAAAAAGTTTGATGAAATTCTTAGCAACATGGACCGATAAAGATTACGCTGCTGTAGAGATGGGTTTTTCATCAACGTTCTCAGGTTCAGGATTACTTATTTTCCCTACCGAAAAGGCCAATAAATTAGTTAAGTTATTTGTTCGGGATCTTCACTTAAACAACAGCAGTGACATCCTAAATATCAGTGCTCTTACTGAGATTAGCAACATCATCATTAATTCTGTTTTTTCTACCTTAAGCGAACAATTTGAAATTGAATTGAAATATGCCATTCCGGAATATCGGCATGGTTTGATTGACGATATTATTAAGTTTGAACCTGACGAGTATGGTAAAGTTGTCTTGTTATGCAAAACTAGTTTTAAAGTAATCGAACTTGACATTAGTGGCAATTTACTATTAGTCTTTTCAATCAAAACGTTTAATGAACTTTTGTCCATGATTGATCAATACTACGCCAACTTATTTCAAAAAAAATAAAAGCTAAATGACTCGTAAAAAGCTTTTAAATTTTGATGCATTTAATTATATATTCAACGGCATATTCATTGTTGACAAAAGACAAAAAGTAGTTTTTTGGAATAAAACAATGAAAGATTGGACCGGCTATGATTTAGAAGATGTTTATACCAAAAAGCTGGATGAAATTTTTCCATCCTTTATTCAGTTTATCTACCAACACCAAATCAATACAGTTCTCAAATTTGGTACAACGGCTATTTTCTCATCACATCTACATCGAAATCTTTACACGGGTGAAAGAAAGATTGAGAGATATCTCCACACAACGGTCAATTTTCTTCCGATGGAAGACTCACAAGAGCCTTACGCCATTTTTTGCATTGAAGACCAAACACAGCTCACTGAACTCATTTTAGAAAGTAAAAGAAATCAAGATAGGCTTATTACACAAGAAGAACAATTGAGAAATGCTAATTTGGTATTGGAAGAGCGAGTTTTAGAGCGAACGGCCGACCTTGTAACCGCAAATGCAGCATTGAAAAAGGAGATTGAAGAACGCTCGAAGAATGCCCGGCAATTGAAAGAAAGCCGTGAGAAATTAAGCCGACAAAATATTGAGCTTTCACATTTGAACTTAAAATTAACCGAAATAAACAACAAACTAAACCAAACGAACGAAGAATTAAACAAATCCAAGATAAAAGCAGAAGAGAGTGACCAGCTGAAATCGGCATTTTTAGCCAACATGAGCCATGAAATACGGACTCCGATGAATAGTATTCTCGGTTTCTCAGAACTTCTTCAAGACGAGCAACTTTCTGAAGAAACGAGAAGGGTTTATTTAAATATGGTATTGAAATCAGGAAAACAGCTTTTAGCATTGATCAATGACGTTCTGGATATTTCGAAAATTGAATCCGGCCAAATAGTAATTACGAAGAAACTGTTTGTTATCCAACATATATTGGAGGAAATTAGGCTAACGTTTAAACCTGAGATTGAAAATAAATCTCTGACTTTTCATATTTACAATGAGCTTCCGGACAAGTTCGAAGCGTCAATAGATTATGTACGTACCAAACAAGTTTTAAGCAATTTCATAAGCAATGCTATCAAATTCACAGACATTGGGAGCATCGAGATTCGGACCAAGCTACAAGATCAGATGCTTTATTTTCATGTAAAAGATACCGGTATCGGAATTCCAAAAGAATTCCATCATAAAGTGTTCAAACGATTTCATCAGGCAAATCAAGACCTGGTTAAATTATACGGAGGAACCGGCCTTGGATTAGCAATTTCAAAAAACTTAGCGCAGCTTATGGGAGGTGAAGTTTTCATGAAGTCAGAACCGGGTGTTGGATCTACTTTTGGAATGCAATTACCGACCAAATAAGTTTCATTTTTTTTAAGGGGGTGCAAAATATCTGTGTAACTTCGCCTTTTTAAAACAAACACGTTGAAAAGTAAAAAATTAATTCGCGCAGAAGAAATAGCAAATACCATTTCTCATGGAATTGGTATTGCCTTGGCGGTTGCCGGAGTGACGCTTTTAACCGTATTTGGTGCTATTTATGGAAATGTCTGGCACATTATAAGCTTTGCCGTATTTGGGGTGAGTATGATTATTCTTTACCTGGCCTCTACCCTTTATCACAGTGCTAAAAAACCGCGTTTAAAAATCAAATTAAATAAGTTCGACCACTCGGCCATTTATATTTTGATTGCTGGCTCATACACACCCATTTCCTTAATTTCGCTTCGAGGATGGATTGGATGGAGTATTTTTGGTTTGATCTGGACACTTGCCATTGCCGGTATTGTCTTCAAAGTTTGGTTTTACCGTTCGAAATGGCGAAGCCTTTCGGCCTGGCTTTACATCGCCATGGGATGGCTGGTTTTATTGGCTATTGTACCTGTCATTCAGCGAGTACCCAATACTTCGCTCTGGTTTTTGTTGGCGGGAGGACTAAGTTACACCGCCGGTGCGGTATTTTATCTATTTCCTAAAGTGCCATTTTTTCATTTGGTTTTTCACGTATTCATTTTGGGCGGATCAGTTTGCCACTTTTTTGCGTTTTTGTACTTGCTGCCTATTTAGCAGCTACAACCTGCAGCAATTGGTCAAAGTCGCCGGGTAATTCTGCTTCAAATGATAGTCGCTCCCCACTTACCGGATGTGTGAAAGATAGTTTTGAAGCATGCAACATCAATCTTCTAAATCCCCATTCGGCTGTTATCAATTTATTTAAAGTAAAGTCGCCGTGATGCGAATCGCCAACAATGTCGTGTCTGTTTTTGGCAAAGTGCTGGCGAATTTGATGCCAACGTCCGGTTTCCGGAAAAACCTGAGCCAGACTCAGGCAAACATTGGTATGCTCTTTATACGATATGTTTGTTTGAATAAGTCGTTCTCTTTTGTACCGAGTCAGCGCATTCTTTTTAAACTTGCTTTTCTTTTTCACGACAACTTTTTCATCGAATACACCTTCTTCAGGAAGTTCGCCCAGTACAATGGCTGCGTATTGCTTGTCAACTTCTTTTCGCTCGAACTGAAGGGCAAGTTCGTGAGCCACTTCCTTTGAAAAAGCTAACACGATCACTCCCGAAGTTTTGGAGTCCAGCCGATGAACATTGTGTACCCATTGATCATATTGATTTCCAATTAATTTGGTCAAGTACGGAGCATCGTTAGGCATAAAGTCGTTTTTATGCACTGGCAGGTCAACAGGCTTGTTAACCACAATCAAATGTTCATCTTTATATATCGTTGGTATGTCCATGATTTCTGAAAAATTAATGTTCGCAAGATACAGTTCTTTTCAAACAAATCTCCTTACTGGCTGTCTTTAAAAATACGGGCATTTAATAATAGAAAACAATTAAAATTAAGAAGCCATGAAATTCAATCCATTAGATCAATTTGAAGAATATGTTATTCTGAATAAAGGAACTGAGCCGGCATTTTCCGGTAAGTATTATCAGAATAAAGAAAAAGGAACATACCATTGTAAACGTTGCAACGCCCCACTCTATCGGTCATCCGACAAATTTGATTCCGGCTGTGGCTGGCCAAGTTTCGATGATGAAATTGAAGGTGCGATAAAACGAACAACAGATGCTGATGGCCGACGAACTGAAATTACCTGTGCCAATTGTGGTGGCCATTTAGGGCATGTGTTTATTGGTGAAGGATTAACCGATAAAAATACCAGGCATTGCGTGAATTCGGTGTCATTAAGTTTCGATCCGGAAGAAAAATAGCATACAAACCTATTGGAATTCATACAAATGACCGGATTCTTTTTAACGCTATTTCATATCGTTTCTATTAAGAAATGATACGATTTTACTTTTTTTCTTCTCTATTCACACTATTTGATCATTTGTTCACTATATTTGTATTGTAATTTAAATAACAAAACGATGAACATAATTGCAATACCAACAAAAGACAACAAGGTTGATGATCATTTTGGACACTGTGATTTCTTCACGATTATCCGGGTAGACAGTTCAAAAAGAGTAGTTTCAAGAACAAACATGGAATCGTCGAAAGCCTGTGGCTGCAAAACCAACTTAGCCGAAGATTTAGCAAAAGCCGGTGTCAGCATCCTTTTAGCCGGAGGAATTGGACAAGGAGCCATCAATAAATTAAAGGGTCAAAATATTCAAGTATTAGCCGGATTCAAGGGATCGGTTGAAGAAGCTATTGAAAACTGGAAAAACAACAATTTCTTTTTGGATATTCCCATTTGTACCGATCATCACGATTGCGAAAATTAATACTCTGTGTCACCGACAAACTGAGAATGGGTGCTGATTATTTGATATACATCTTCATAAGAGTTGGCACCCATTAATTTTGCTCTCAACTGCGCTGCCCCCTCAAACCCACTGGCATATATTTTATAAAAGCGTTTTAAAATATTGAAATTCTTAACGCCTCCCCAATTTCGTTCAAATAGCTTAGTGTGATTTACCAGCTGTTCCAGTTTCTCATCTCTCCTGGATACTTTCTTTGCCGAATTAAAAAACCAGGGATCATGAAAGATGCCGCGCCCGATCATTACTCCATCTACACCATATTTATTGCAATACTCGACTGATTGAGCATACGACAGAATATCACCATTTCCTAAAACAGGAATTGACGGGTTCAGTTCATTTCTGATAACAACAGCTTTGGCTATTTCATTCCAATCGGCTTCACCATCCGACTGTTGTTTCTGAATACGACCGTGCAGCGTAATGGCAGCCGGTTCTGTTTCAAGCAGCTGAGTCATCCATCGCTCCGTTTCGTGCTGCCGGATTCCGGTTCTTGTTTTTACTGAAACAGGTAAATGAGTGGCCTCTTTCGAAGCTATTATAATCTCCTGAGCTAGTTTCGGCTGATCAATCAGCGCACTGCACGAACCTTGCTTTACCACGTTTTTCACAGGGCAGCCCATGTTGATATCGATCCCGTCAAAATCGTATTCTTCGGTAATCTCACGAGTAATCCGATGAAATACCTCCGGCTTATTGCCCCAAATTTGAGCAACCAACTTGATGCCTTTCTCTTTAAGTAATCGACGTTCAGACTCGCTTACAATCAACCGCTCTGACACCCGCTTCTTCCCTACCGGGTGATTCATTCCATCAACTGCTGTAAACTCAGTAAACAGCAAGTGCAAACATCCGGGCTCCGATATTTGAGCCACCAACTCACGAAAAGAAGTGTCGGTCACATCTTCCATAGGAGCCAATGCCATTATTGGTGTTGCTATTTCCGTCCAAAAATCACTCATTTTAAACTTCTAATTCCCGTTTATCAATCTTAAGTTTGCTGTCTATTCCTTTTCTGAAACTTTTTCGGTTACCAAATTTACGCTTGAAATCCTGAATATACAACAGGCGATCTTCCTCGGGCGCATGGAGTACCGTTTTGCATTCAGCGGTACAGCATCCATCGTATTGTTCAGCGCACTCGCTACATTGAATAAAAAGAATGTGACATAAATCGTTCGCACAATTGGTATGTGTGTCGCATCGTCGCCCGCACTGGTGGCAGCTCGAAATAACTTCACCGTTAACTCTTTCGCCCAACCGCTGGTCGAAAACGAAATTTTTCCCAACAAATTTAGAGTCCAATTTCAATTGTTTAATTTGTTGCGCATATTCAATAATCCCTCCATGCAGTTGGTTGACATCCATAAATCCGTGATGTTTCAAATATGCACTGGCTTTTTCGCAACGTATTCCTCCGGTACAATAAAGTAGGATTTTACGGTCTTTCTGATCTTTCAGATCATTAACCACCATTTCAATTTCTTCGCGAAAAGTATCAGCTTCAGGACAAATGGCGCCTTTGAAGTGACCGATTTCACTTTCATAGTGGTTGCGCATATCAATCACCAAGGTTTCAGGAATATCGACCAAATCGTGAAATTCTCTTGCTGATAAGTGATTCCCAACATTGGTTACATCAAAAGCATCATCCTTTAATCCATCAGCAACAATTTTAGGACGTACTTTTATTGTCAGTTTGTAAAATGATTTACCATCATCTTCAATAGCATATTTGATTGGCATATCCTTTAATTCCTGCATTTCATCCAGTTGTTGCAGGAAGGTTGCCAGATTCTGCTCAGGAACGCTCATTTGAGCGTTAATGCCTTCTCGTGCTACGTAGATTCGGCCAAAGCAATTTAATTCAAACCACTTTTGGTAAAGAGAATTTCGAAATTCACTGGGCTCATCCAGATTTACATATCGGTAGAAAGATATTGTTTTACGCTTAAAAGTCTCACACATGAGGCTTTCCTTTAGCTCATCCTTGCTCAATCGGTTGTACAACTGCATCGTAATATTTTTGTGCAAAGATAAAAAATAACCAATAATAGGAATAGAAGATATCAATATCGTTATAAAGAGGGAGAGATTACGAAATATAACTATCAATTTGAAGTGTTTTCGAATACAGCCCTTTCAAATTCGAACATATTCTATAACATATCTTTATTTTCTATACACTGATTAACAATTATTTACATTTATGCAAAACCGGTGTTATTTCTATTCGTTAAGATTTTTTAAGGTTTTTTTAATATTGGATAAAAATATGCACTATATTAGCAGTGCTTTTGAAAAACAAACGCTTTATAATGAAATAATTATCGATACCTTTTCTCTTTTTAAACCAATATTTATTTTCTGGTCTAACTAAACTAAATTATGAACAACGGGTTATCACGACAGTGATAACCCTTTTTTTTGTATAAATATTCACGTTATCCGGTTCTTGAAAAAGCCTCTTTGTTGTCATACTTAAAAGTCAGTGAAATTCAGCAGGCTCGATCCACGGGAAATACCAGAGGACATGCACAGGCATATTCTGATTGATGAATAATTGAACTTCGCCCAATGCTGTATTAAACTACCTCGCAGCAAAGTTGAGGAGGTCGTTTATTTGCTAGTCTATTCTGATAATATTGAATTCAGTCCAAATCAAATCGATCCAGGTTCATCACCTTGTCCCACGCTGCAACAAAGTCATTCACAAACTTCTCCTGAGCGTCTGCACAAGCGTAAACTTCAGCAAGCGCCCTTAGCTCGGCATTCGATCCAAAAATAAGATCAACACGAGTTCCTGTCCACTTAAGTTCACCAGATGAGCGATCGTGACCTTCAAACAAGTCTTCCTCTTTCGAAGTTGCTTTCCACTTTGTACTCAAATCAAGTAGATTCACAAAAAAATCGTTTGAGAGAGCTTCTTGCTTTTTGGTGAATACGCCATGGTTAGACCGATCGGAATTGGTATTCAGAGCACGCATACCTCCAACGAGAACGGTCATCTCTGGTGCAGTTAGTGTGAGTAACTGTGCCCGGTCAACCAGCATTTCTTCTGCCGTTACCGTATACTTTTTCTTCAGATAATTGCGAAAACCATCAGCTTCCGGCTCAAGATAGGTGAAGCCTTCCACATCCGTTTGCTCCTCCGACGCATCAGTTCTGCCTGGTGTAAACGGCACCTTCACATCATGACCAGCATTCCTAGCAGCTTTTTCAACACCGGCACATCCTGCCAGAATGATCAAGTCGGCTAGTGACACTTTCTTATCATCAGACTGTGCGTTGTTAAAATCTTTTTGGAGCGCTTCGAGTTTTCCGAGTACCTGAGCCAGTTCTGCCGGATTGTTTACCTCCCAATCTTTTTGAGGTGCCAACCGAATCCGAGCACCATTAGCTCCTCCACGTTTATCGGAACCTCGGAATGTTGATGCCGAAGCCCAAGCAGTAGATACCAGTTGGAAAACTGACAATCCAGAATCCAAAACCTTACGCTTCAATTCCCCGATATCCTGATCATCAATCAACTCATGTGTAACCGCTGGGACCGGATCTTGCCAAATCAATTCTTCTTTTGGCACTTCAGGTCCAAGATAGCGACTAATCGGCCCCATATCGCGATGAGTAAGCTTAAACCAAGCCTTTGAGAAGGCTTCAGCAAATTCATCCGGATTTTCATAGAAGTGACGCGATATTTTTTCATATTCAGGATCGAATCGCAGGGAAAGGTCAGTTGTCAACATACTCGGCTGGATACGTTTTTCGGGATCGTGGGCATGAGGAACGCTGCCGGCACCGGCTTGCCCTCTGGGTTTCCATTGGTTAGCGCCAGCTGGGCTTTTGGTCAACTCCCACTCATAATCAAACAAATTCTCGAAAAAGTTATTGCTCCACTTCGTGGGTGACTTAGTCCAGGTAACTTCCAATCCACTACCAATCGTATCTCCTCCTTTGCCGGTTCCATATGTATTTTTCCAGCCCAAGCCTTGTTCTTCAATACTTGCACCTGCTGGTTCCGGACCTACATACTTGTCTGGATCAGCTGCGCCATGAGTCTTTCCAAAAGTATGTCCGCCGGCGATTAGAGCAACTGTTTCATAATCATTCATTGCCATGCGCCCGAATGTCTCCCGAATATCTTTGGCTGCAGCTATTGGATCAGGATTTCCATCAGGACCTTCCGGATTTACATAAATCAACCCCATTTGAACAGCTGCCAGTGGATTTTCCAAATCACGATCGCCTTTGTAACGTTTATCAGCTAGCCACTCTCCTTCCGACCCCCAATATATATCTTGCTCCGGCTCCCAAATATCATCTCGACCTCCGCCAAAACCGAAAGTTTTGAGTCCCATAGAGTCTAACGCACAATTACCGGCAAGTATCATCAGGTCAGCCCAGGAAATTTTTCTGCCATATTTTTGTTTGATTGGCCAGAGCAACAGACGAGCCTTATCCAGGTTTACATTATCAGGCCAGCTGTTCAGCGGCGCAAATCGCTGCGAACCAGAACCGCCTCCTCCGCGTCCATCGGCAACGCGATAAGTACCAGCACTATGCCAAGCCATTCGAATAAAAAATGGACCGTAATGTCCAAAGTCAGCCGGCCACCAGTCTTGTGAGTCAGTCATTAAATCGTAAAGGTCTTTCTTAACCGCTTTCAGGTCAAGCGACTTAAATTCCTCAGCGTAGTTAAATGCTTCTCCCATCGGGTCAGATAAAGAAGAATGCTGACGTAGAATATTTAAATTTAATTGTTTTGGCCACCAATCACTATTTGACGAGCCACCACCCGCACCATGTTGTGCACTATGCCCTGTGAACGGACATTTTCCCTCTTTATTGGTATTGTAAACTGAGGAGCTTGAATGTTTCTTATTTTCCATGTTTAATTAATTTTATCAAGTTAGGATATTAAAGTTACGCCAATCTTTTTGATGTATTTTATAGATACTATTTACGCATTCATTTGACCATGTCTATTTGTGAATGAGTTATCAGTTGTAGTGATAGACAATTTTTCACCCCTTTTTCAATGAATTATTATAAAACCCATCTATAAATTTCTAACGTATAGTAATGCTGAATTGTTGGTTTGTCTTATTGATTCGTTAATTCTGATATTTTCAGCTTGGATTAGGATTTTTTTAAACGTAGAATATTTTTTCTGATTAGTTTTGTACTCCTAAAGGGATACTTATCCCAAAAACAATCGCAATTTTGATGCGTTACTAGCAGTTGAAGGATTTTTTTATGAAAATAGATAAATTTAAAAATTTACGTTACCGTCTCATGGAGACCGAGACATGGCCATTGAAATACATGTTTAAGTTTATTACACCAAACAATGGCGGCAAAGTGGACGAGATTACAGCACTGTTACCAAGCGATGGAGAAATAACCTATAAACACACGGCCAACTTAAAGCATGTTGCCATTACCTGTATTGCCGAAATGGAAAATGCTGACCAAATCATACAGATTACCGAAAAGGTTAATGAAATTGAAGGGGTCATTATTTTATAGTGGACAGTTTGATTGCCTCTGCCAATAAAAACCAGCAACGATAAACTGCCTACAGATCACTATAAAAGACAAAACCCAAAAATTCCTCAGCTTGTTTTCCGGTAGCGCCAAATCGCCAAACTCAGGAACGAAATTCCGATTGCAGTAAGCGAAAAAAATTCTTGAATCAGGTCGCCAAAACCGGAACCTTTGAGGGAAACCATGCGCATGATGCGGATAAAATAATAGATTGGATTGATCCGGTTGAGTTGCTGCGCCCAATGTGGCATACTTTCAACTGGTGTAAATACCCCCCCCATCAAAATAAAAACCATCATAAAAAAGAAGGTAATAAACATGACCTGTTGCTGGGTTTCGGTTACGGTAGAAATAAACAGCCCCAATCCGAGTACTCCAACAAGGTAAAGAGCTCCAAAACCGAACAGCAATACCAGACTCCCTTCAATCGGTAAATTGAAAACCACTCGGGCAATCACGAGGCCAAAAGCCAGATCGAGCAGTGCAATAACGAGGAAAGGCAACAACTTACCAACAATGAACTGCCATTTTTTGATTGGCGTAACATTCAACTGCTCAATGGTTCCCATCTCCTTCTCACGCACCAAGTTCATCCCCGACAGGAACATGCCAATAATTGTGACCAATATCGAAAGAATTCCGGGAGCCATGTACCATTTGTAATCCAGCTCGGGATTAAACCAGTAGCTATCGGAAAATTCAACACGCATGGGTGGGTTAAATTCGGGCAAGCTTTTCCATTTCATAATAACTTCCTTGTTATAGCCCGAAATAATACTGCGGGTGTACTGATAAATCAGCGAAGCTTTATTTCCGTCAATCGCATTAATTAATAACTGTACACCAACTTTATCATCCCGAACCAGTGAACGCTCAAAATCAGGCGGTATAACAAGAATGAAATCCGATTCTTCCTTTTTGAGTTGATTCATGCCATCTTCCAGATCGAATGATGCATCATGAATATTAAAGAAAGGCGACGCCTCGAAATGGTTAACCAATCCGCGACTGGCATCAGACAGATCCTGATCGACCACATAAACATCAACGTCCTTCAGATCATAGGTTGCAGCAAACACCAGCACCAACATCTGCATCAATGGCAGCATGATGATCATCCGCAACATGGTTTTGTTCCGCAAAACCTGAATGAATTCCTTTTGAAGTATGTATTTTATTGTTCTCATTTTCAAGCTACGATTTTTAGCTACAAGCCTCAAGCATTGGCTTTTAGTTTCGATTGTTGATACTGCGTTGAAGTCCGGTAATCATTTTCTGTTCTTCCTGTGAAAAGGATTTTGAAGTTTTATAAATATCAACGACCATCTCAATTCCTTTTTGCCAAATTTTCAATTCCTTTAAATTTTTCATAGAGTCTATTTTGAGGTTAATACGATTCTTTATTCTTGAGGCTTGTATCTCGGAGCCTTAAGCTACTCAAGTCTCGTTTTAAACTTCTTAACCGCAACAGTTACAAACAGTAGTGCCATAAAAACCAGCACCAGTGTTTCTTTCCAGACATAAGCTATGCCCACGCCTTTCAGCATAATATTCCGCAGGATGACGATAAACCAACGTGGCGGAATGATGTGCGAAACCACTTGCAAAGGGAGCGGCATATTCTCGATGGAAAAAATAAACCCCGACAGCAAGATAGTCGGCAACATCAAGGCGATGACAGAAATAAACATCGCCACCATTTGTGTTTTCGACAGCGACGAAATCATGATTCCCAAACACAGTGCCATCAGGATAAACAGCACACTTTCACCCATCAGTAAAACCCAGCTCCCCTTTATTGGCACCCCAAAAATGAAATGCCCAATCCCCAAAATCACAAAGGCATTGATGATCGACAACAGTAGGTAAGGTGTTACTTTTCCAAGGATAATTTGAACCGGGCGTAGTGGTGATACCAGCAAAATCTCCATGGTGCCGAGTTCTTTTTCGCGGGTGATGGAAATCGAGGTCATCATGGCTGAAATCAACATCAGGATCATGGCCATAATGCCCGGTACAAACATGTAAACAGATTGCAAATTTTCATTGTAAATCATCCGCACTTCCGGCTCAATTTGCATGGGAAGATGCAAATCGCCCATTTCCTTAAAAATATAATCGTTGATAATTCCCGTGGTGTACGAAGTCAACATTTTTGCCAGATTTGGATCAGATGCATCGGCAATAATCTGAATATCAGCCTTTCCTTCCCGCTTCAGCTTGCGGCTGAAATCACTACCAAATACCAGAACCTCCTTCACTCTTCCCTTTTTGAGAATGGCTTCAATATCATTGGTCGTTTGTAAGTTCTGATCGAGCAAGAAATAACCTGATGACAACAACTTGGAGGTTATTTCCTGGGTCATCTCATCTTTTGACTGGTCGTAAATAGCAATGCGGGCATCTTTTATCTCGTTGGTAATCACCGTTCCAAACAACATCAATTGAATGATCGGTATTCCGAACAGGATAATCATTGTCCGCCTATCGCGAAAAATGTGAAAGAATTCCTTTTTAACAAAACCGAGGAAACGATCCATAAATTGAATTTTTATATCTT
Organism: Sunxiuqinia sp.; assembly: GCF_055140945.1. Taxonomy (NCBI): domain Bacteria; kingdom Pseudomonadati; phylum Bacteroidota; class Bacteroidia; order Marinilabiliales; family Prolixibacteraceae; genus Sunxiuqinia; species Sunxiuqinia sp. The sequence goes on along the minus strand of NZ_JBSQYS010000017.1, from coordinate 17,793 downwards.
TTAAAATAATTTACCACAGAGTGAAACAGAATTTATCGCAGTGCAACTATGTGATTAAATCAATCGGTTCGAGTCGCTGAACGAGCCAATTGTAAAAATACCCCGTTCATATCGTCTGCATTGAACTGTTTTTTCAAGGCGTCTGGTGTATCCAACGCGGCAATTCGACCATCCACCATAATTGAAACCCGGTTACAATATTCTGCTTCATCCATATAGTGAGTAGTTACAAAAATGGTTTTACCTTCGGCAGCGGCTTCGTAAATCAAGTCCCAAAATTGGCGACGGGTAATCGGGTCAACACCACCAGTTGGCTCATCAAGAAAAATAATCTTTGGATCATGAAGAAGCGCAATTGAAAAAGCTAATTTTTGCTTCCATCCCAATGGTAAAGAAGCAATCAGTTTATCTCGTACCGACTCCAGATTTAGTTTCTGAAGCATCACATGTTCTTTTCCCTTGCGCTGCCTGACCGAGAGCCCATAAATGCCGGCATAGAATCGAATATTTTCCGCAACAGTCATGTCCTCGTACAACGAAAATTTCTGACTCATATAGCCAATGTTTCGTTTGATGAGCTCAGCTTGTTTATAAACATCGTACCCACTAACCATCAATTCTCCCGACGTGGGGCTACTTAACCCACAAAGAATGCGCATCGCGGTCGTCTTTCCGGCACCATTGGCTCCCAGAAATCCAAAGATTTCGCCCTTAAACACATCGAAAGTCAGGTGGTCATTCGCAACGAAGTTCCCAAACTTTTTGACTAAATTTTTAACTGATATGACAGGAGTGCGCTCTGCGGACAAGTTTTCAGTCGCAGTCACAGTATCCGGTTCGCTATTCTCAATTTTTCCTTGTTTCATCAATCTTCTCCTTTACAACCATATTTTGCGGAATGTTGAATCTGTATCTGAACGCCTTTTTATAAACCAATAATTCCTTGAAATCCATAGGTAAACTTTTAACACTTTTTACTGAGCTGTTCACTACGACTGATCCCGGCTCATCAGTGCCATAAAAACATCTTCAATGCCGGGTGCAATTTCGTGTACCTGCAGGTTATTATGCTTTTTACGCATCAGATATTGCTCCAATTCCACAGCTTCCATCTCATCATCTTTGGGAGTCACGTGAGCAAATTGTCCGAAGGCATACGCCGAGTCAATCTTCTCCCAATGACGCAAGTCCACAATCAATCGGTGCATCTCGTCGGAGCGGGCAGCCAACAAGGTACTCGAATAGTTTTCAACAATTCGCGCAGGAGTATCGATGCTTAGCACCTCTCCTTCCTGCATCAGCGCCACCCGATCGCAAAGGCCTGCTTCATCCATATAAGGAGTAGAAACCAGTATCGTAATTCCCTGCTTCTGAAGTTTTTTTAGCATGTCCCAAAACTCTTTGCGCGACACAGCGTCAACTCCGGTAGTTGGCTCATCCAACACCAAAATCTCAGGTTTATGAATCAAAGCACACGACAGCGCCAGTTTTTGTTTCATTCCTCCTGAAAGCTTTCCGGCCAGTCGATTTTTGAAAGGTTCAATCTGAACGTAAATATCCTGGATGAGCTCGTAGTTCTCTTCAATCGTTGTTCCGAACACCGTTGCAAAAAACGATAGGTTCTCCTCCACGGTCAAATCCTGATACAACGAAAAACGCCCGGGCATATAGCCCACCAGTTGTCGAATTTTTTTGTAGTCTTTAACGACATCCAGCCCATTCATTTCCGCCTGTCCTTCATCCTGAATCAACAATGTCATCAGAATCCGCATCAAGGTTGTCTTTCCTGCTCCATCCGGACCAATTAGCCCAAACAACTCGCCATCATTTACCTCTAGTGAGATGCCTTGTAGAGCTTGGGTATTGTTATAGGACTTGCATATGTTGGCTATTTTAATCATCGCTCTATTATTTTAAGTTTTCAGTCGCAGTCACAGTCACAGTTTTTAGAGTTTCTTTCAGTTCAAGTTGACAGTTGTCAAGACAGATTACTGTAATTATTTAACCCGGTAGACCTGAGCCAAATTTACTAGGATTGCTAATCATGTAGTTAATCAGTTTTCCAATTTCAATGCGCTTTTCATGAAGTGGTTGATATTGATTTTCAGTCAAATACCCACATGCTTTCGCGAAATCCAGCCAAACGTCAGTCTCACTATTTTCTCCATCAGAATAAGTCAACTTGGTAATAAAATGTTTAGGGTAAATTCGTTTGCGATACGCTTCAGCAAGATTGGCACAAGTTGAGCGAGATGACCTGCGAATTTGATCTGTTAGAGAATACTTTTCCTCTTTTGGAAACGACTTTGATATCTTAAAAATCTCCATCGCCAACTGAAAAGCTTTTTGATAAGCTATTAATTTTTTAAAATCCATAGTCTTTTTATTTAACTCGTCCTTTATTATTCCGCTTAACTATTCACTGCGACTGTGACTGAAAACTATTCACTGACCAACGCTAAAACCTCACTTCCCCCGGCATCCCTATTTTCAGTCTACCATCGTTTTTCACCTGAACTTTCACGGCATAAACCAGTTTTACCCGTTCTTCTTTGGTTTGAATGATCTTGGGGGTAAACTCAGCTTCAGAAGAAATCCAGGATACCTTTCCCGTTAGTGACTGATTTTCATCCTTATTCTTATCAATCAAAACTTCTACTTGCTGACCAAGTTTGATGTTTGGCAATTGTTCGCCACTAACGAAAACTCGCAAATCGAGCATTGACAAATCACCTAATTTCACAAGAGCTTTCCCCGGAGCAGCCAACTCGCCCAACTCCAGATACTTTTCAAGAACTACTCCATTCATCAAGCTAGAGATAAAACATTTACCCAATTTATCTTTTGCAATAGCCAGCTGCACATCCAATACTCCCAGCTCACTATTTACGGATACAAACCGGCTTTGAGTACTGGTCAATTGCTTTTCCATAATACGCACCTTCCCATCAAGGTCATCTACCTGCTGCTGTGTGGCCGCTTTACCGGCAAACATCTGATGTATCCTTTTCTGTTCTGTCTTCAGGGTTTCAATTTGTTCTTTTTGCACGTCAATCTGAGCATTCAAATTCACTTTTTTACTGGCTACAGCTTTCTTCTGAGCCTCCAGTTGTTTGATTTGTAAGCTCAGCTGAGTGGTATCCACCAAAGCCAGTAATTGCCCTTGTTTTACCTCATCTCCCAGCTCTAACTTACAATTGATAAGCTTTCCGGCTATCTCCGACGAAACAATGATTTCTTCGATTTCGAAATTTCCAAAAGCATCCGATTGATCATCGTTTCCGTTACACGACACTAATGCAATTAATGTCAATATGAATAAGTATTGAAGTTTCATCTCATTAAAATTTTTAGTTTTCAATTGCATTTGATGGAACTCACGATGAATTTTAATATGCTTGTTTACGAATTTTTGCATCTTAAAATTCATGTTCGTTTCATATTATCTGTTTTTATTGTTATTCCCTTTAATTGTTTGGTAATTGATTTTCGCTGCTTCCACTTGTATTTTATGTGTTTCTAAAGTGATTCGGGCAGCTATTTCTGCATTCAAGTCCTGAATATAATCTGATGATGTTAGTGTTCCGTTTTCGAGCTTTGAGGCAGAACTCCGCGTAATGCGTTCCTGCAGTTCAATGAGCTCCCGATCACTTTCAAGGATATTCTCTAGTTGTTTGATCTTGCGATATTCGCCATCCAATGCAACATTCACATTACGCTCAAAATGTTGCTGTTGCGCATTGATCAATTGCTGTTGCAACTGAATTACTTCTCGTTCACGCCGCGTATTTTTCCAATCAAACACTGCCCAGTTCAGGCCAACGCCAACTAATCCGTAAACACCAAAGTCGTTATTAAGCATGTTTAATCCCGGTCGCCCGTAACCTGCTTGCCCGAAACCAAATAACTTAGGATTGCGTTTTTTTCGAAGCAAATCGGATGATGCAGCCAATAAATCCGTTTGTGTTTCAAACAGCTTCAGTTCCGGTCGATGCAAGTCATTGTCAGGACTAAACTCAACGGTTTCAATGGTAAGATTTTGCAAATCATCCAACGGCTTTCCCGTTAAAATTGACAGGGCTGAAAGTACCGTTTCTCGATGTGACCGCAATTCGATTTGCTGCTGCTTTACTTTAATTCGTTCAGCCAAGATCTGATCTAACTCAGAAGCCAGCAGCATACCCTGTTCCACAGCAGTTTCCATTTGGCTCTTACGCGAATCCAGCGCTTCTTGCTTTTTAAGCAGCAACTCCAGGTTTTGCTGAATCAGGAAGCTGGTAAAGAACAAACGATTGACTTGCTCCCTTACTTTATAGAGCTCCACTTCAACCCCTTGAATATTTGCCTTTTCCTTAGCTCGTTCCAGTATTTCATTTGCCTTGGTTAACCCACCATCCCAAATTGTCTGCTTCACATCCAGGTACATTTTATACTGATCTTTCGAAATCTCCGGAATGCTCATATTGGGTAAAGAGATACCAATTTTTGTCACCTCTGATTGATAAGTAGCTTGTGCTTTCAGATCAATTTGTGGCAAATAATTGGTTACATTATTTTCCAATTTCAATGCCGACATTTTTTGGTAAATCTCCTGTTGCTTCAACAACGGATGAAAATCGCGAGCCCACTGCTGACATTGCTCTATCGTCGCCGGTTCCTGCGCCAACAATAATTGAGTTGGCAATAAAAACCAAAGTAAAATAACTAATTTCCTAATTCTCATAACACACTTGTTTATTGTGGTTGAATAGCTCTTATTATAAATTCCTTTACTTCAGATCTGCGCTGTTTTAAAAACTCATTCAGCAAATCATCTTGCCCGTTCAAGACTACATTCTTAATCATCGGCCTCGCTGCAAAGGGAAAAACACACATCCCAAGCACATTTACCACCAAATGCTCCGGCTTCATTTGAATGACTTCTCCCCGATCCATTGCATTCTGGATTTCTTTTAATATTGGCTGAATCGCAAAATATTGCTTTTCTATGAATTTAAATAGCAGAGATCCTTCCCGATTCATTTCTTTAATTAAGAATGCCGGCAACTGTGGATGTTTCAACAAGAGCGTAATGTAAATATCTATGACTTGCTCAACCCGTTCCAGAAAGGGAAGATCAGAAAAGAAAACCTTGCCGATTTGTGGAAACGCCAAGTTCAGCATCTTGGTTAGTATCGCGTCAAACAACTTATCCTTACTTCGAAAATAGTAATGCAATAATGCCTTGTTGATACTTGCTTTATCAGCAATTTCCTGCATTCGTGCTCCTTCCATTCCTTTTACCATAAAGATGTCAGTCGCCGCAGCTAAAATTTTTTCTTCCGTATTATCTTTTTGCGTATTCATTTAATCTTCCAGTTTAACTATTTGGTTAAATCAGTTGGTAAAAATATGACAACCTAAACCAATATCCAAATAAACCAACCAAAAAATTTAACCAATTGGTTAATATAGAATCTATTCTCGATGATTAGGCAAATAATAGAGAAAAAATATTAATTCTAATAACGCCCACACAGAATTATTCAAATTCAAAAAAAGCATTAATTTAACAGGCCATTAAATCACTTATTATGGAAAACATTCAAGTCAGGCTAAAAATCTTCGCGATGTCCTTTATCGCTACCCTACTGTTTTGTTCTTTTCAACCCAAAGAAGAAAAGGGATGGATTCAACTTTTCAACGGAGAAGACTTAAATGATTGGCAAGTAAAAATTACAAAGTATGAGTTAGGAAAAAATTATAAAAATACGTTTCGGGTTGAAGATGGCCTGTTGAAGGTTAGATACGATGAGTACGATACCTTTGATGGCGAATTTGGACACCTATTTTACAAGCACAACTTTTCGCATTATAAAATGCGTGTTGAGTATCGGTTTGTTGGTAAACAGGCTCCTGGAGGACCGCAATGGGCCAATAGAAACAGTGGAATCATGATACACGGACAAAGTCCTGAAAGCATGGAAAAAGACCAGCAATTCCCCGTATGTATCGAAGTTCAACTACTTGGAAGTACTAAAACAGAAGAGCGATCAAACTTAAACCTTTGTACTCCGGGAACCAATGTCGTAATGGACGGAAAACTCGTATTGGATCACTGCATTAGTTCGAATTCAACAACCCGCATTGACAATCAGTGGGTTACCGCCGAAATTGAAGTCAGAGGTGACTCAATCGTCAAGCATATTATTGATGGTGAGGTTGTGATGCAGTATACGAAACCTCAGCTCGACGAACGCGATCCAAGCTATCAAAAGCTGTTGCCGCCTGATGGAAATAAACTATTAAATAGCGGCTCCATCTCGTTACAAGGAGAAAGCCATCCTATTGATTTCAGAAAAGTTGAACTATTAAATTTAGGAGACGATTGCAACTAAGTTGCTCGCTGCAAAACAAGTTCAAAATAAAGTTGTTGAATAGTCCAGTAATCTTGAAAGAAAATCGAAATGAATATTGAAGTCAACAAAAATGCGCCGGCATTTCACGAAGCAAAACTACTCGTCCATGCGTCGGCATATAAAGTCTACAAAGTGTTATCGTCAATCAATGCCTGGCCGACCTGGCAAAGCGAGGTTTCCAGGGCTTCTATAGATGGGCGGGCAGCTGCCGATAAAAAGTTTGTTTGGAAAGCTGGAGGCTTGAAAATCAAATCGGAAATCCACACAGCGAATTCCCCTTCGGAACTTGGATGGACAGGCAAAATGCTGTGGATAAAAGCTGTTCATAACTGGCAACTAACACCGCAAGGAAAATCGACGTTAGTCGTTGTTCAAGAAAGCATGGAAGGCTTTTTGGCCGGGATGCTGCAAAAGACTTTAGCCGATGGAATGACAAAAAGCCTCTACGAACTGAAACTAGAAGCTGAAAAAGAAGATTAACTGCAAAATCAAATGGGTTTGGCATTTTCGCGTTCCAATCTTACAGCTTTTCGGTTCGAATAATTCAAGAGCAACAAAGACGATGCAATGACCGACATACCTGCAATAGAAACCAAATCGGGGGATTCATCGGGTATAATCATCCAACTTAACATTGCACCGGCTACCGGGACTAAAAACTTCCAGGTATTCAGAACCGAGACTTTAACTCCCGGGCGTTGCAACAAACCAAACCAGATGGTAAAAGCTGCTGCCGACAAGAAGCTCAACCACGCTAATGCAACAAAATACTCCGGAGCAAACGATTTTACGCCGTAACCTTCAACTGGGATTGAAATAATGATCAACCCAATTCCTCCAAAAAATAGCGACGATGAACTTAAAACAATTGGAGCCAACCGTGCCGGCTTTTTAGCAACCAACACATTCGAGAAACCCGAAACAAAATTATTCAGCAAAAGCAATGCAATTCCCAGCAGACTTATTTTTACGCCTGAAGGCAATTCGCTTCGTCCAAGACTGATGATTGCTACGCCCACAACTCCCAACAAAATGCTTATGGTTTTCAGCCAATTCATTTTATCATTCTGGAAACTAAAGTGTGAAACCACCGAGATAAACAATGGCGAAGAGCCTATGATTAGTGCTGCTATAGAAGCTGGAAGCAAGTTAATTCCTGAATAAAAAAACATGTATTGAATAACCGTTTGAAGCAATCCGATCAGGGAAATAAACCGCCAATGCTCCTTAATCTGTGCCGTGTAATTATGGTAATTGTTGAAAAAGAAAAACAGCATTAAACCGGAAAGTGTAAACCGGACTCCTGCAAACTGAAATGGCGTGTGATATTGCAAACCGATTTTCACACCGACAAAAGCCGAAGACCACAACAGGCAAGCTACGATAGCCAGAAAAATAGTATTTGAAAAAAGGTTCTTCACGAATCGTTATTATTAAGCACCTGCAATTACGGTGTAAAAATCGTCCTCGTCGAAATATTTTTGTGCCAATAACTGCAAATCTTCCGGTTTAATAGCTTTCAAAAGCTGATAATACTGCTCGTAAAATTCGTAGCCCAAACCAAAATCGTTCACAGCTCTGAATGACTGAGCCTGTGCAAACGGTCCATCAAAATCGCGAACAAATTCGCCTAACAAGTATTGGCAAACCCGACTCAACTCAGCTTCAGGGATTAATTCTTCACGAAGTTTTCTCAGTTCCAGGAATATTTCTGTAATCGTCGCCTCGACATATTTTTTATCCGTTTCGGTAGCAATTACAAAATAGCCGGCTTCATTCAAGCTCATCACCGAAGAACCAATTCCATAGGTATAACCTTTTTCCTCGCGAATATTCATCATTAACCGAGAGCTAAAATATCCGCCCAAAACAGTATTCAAAACCTGTAAACCGACATAATCCGGATGATCCTTTTTTACCATCAAACGACCAACCCGAATTGCTGATTGAATGGCTTCATTTTTAACAACACGGCGTTGCTTTTCCTGCAATTGTTGAATCGTTCTTTTTTGCTGAAACTGCTTCACTCCTCCCCAATTCAAATCACCAAAATGCTTATTTAGTAGTTCTAGCAAACTGACATCCATATTTCCCGAAGCCATAATCTGGCAATTTGCAGCATGATAAGATCTCTGGTAGAAATTTGCCAAATCAGAACTTGCCAAACGATCAAAATCATCAACAGTAACGGTGTGCGAATACGGATGGTCATTGCCAAACAAAACTTCGGAAAACTTCTTTTGGCAAAGTACTTTTACCTTCTCATTCTCTAGCAAAAAACGTTGCTTTCTTCGTTTCGCCAACGTTTCAAATTCATTTGCATCGAATGATGGCCGCTTGATTAAATCTTCGACAATGGGCAACAAATAATGCAAATGCTTATTCAGGCTGATCAAGCTAATTGTTCCCAAATGATGATCGGCAACAAACTGAATGTAGGCTCCTCTAAAATCGAAAATTTCAGCAATCTGTGCTCCTGAATAATTCGCACTTCCTTCTTGCATCATAGCATTCGTAAGTACAGCCTGCAAGGGCTTATCTTCGTACCAAAGGCCAGCATCAAAAATAAACTCTAAGCGGGTTACTTCCTGCGTTCCGGCCTGAAGAAAATGCACCGGAATATCATTATTAAGCTGCGAAGATACGGGCTTAATAATTAGCGGTTTCTTTGTTTCGTAAATGGGTGGTTGTATCGTACGATCTATCATTTTTTTGCTAGATAATTGAGTTGTGAGCAGTTGGATTCTGAAAAGATCCTCTGGGCAGTTATCAACAAGTCGGCACTGGCCACCGAACGATAAATATCAATTTGCTCGTTAATTCGTTCAGCCCGATCAATGTTTTCAAAATTTGCCAGTTCCTGAGCCATATGCAGGTAATTCATCTGCGAATAAATTAGGTTGGCCTCCAACTTATTTTTCACTTTTTCAAGCTCAATAGTTGGCACCAACTCTTGTTGCATGCTTTTCAATTCGATCCAAACTGCTTTTTTCGCTTGCTCAATCGTAACGCCGTTAGCTAACTTACCAGAGACAATAAACAAGCCCGGATCGTGGTCTCCTGAAAGATAAGCATCAAGCTCAATAAACAATTTCTGCTCTTTGATTAACCGCTGATACATGCGCGAGCTGTTTCCGTTGGACAGCACATCTGAGATCAAATCGCAAATATAATACTCGCGCTGAGTCCTGCCAGCCATATGAAAGGCCATATACAAAGCAGTATCCGGCACATCTCGTTCAACAGTCATTTCCCGGAAATTTGCTTGTTCCGGCTCCATTGGAATGGCAGCCTTTTTTACATTTCGGTTCGGAATTGAGCCAAACCACTTATTCGCCAAATGCAGACATTCCTCACGATCCACATTTCCACTTAAAATCAAAGCGGCATTATCGGGCGCATAAAAGCGATAGAAGAAATCTTTAACTTCTTGCAGACTGGCATCTTCAATGTGGCTAATATCCTTTCCGATGGTTTGCCACTGATAAGGATGAACTTTGTAAGCCAATTCGCGTAGTAACGGCCAAACATCACCATACGGTTGATTGAGATTGCGTTGCTTAAACTCTTCGATCACCACGTTTTTCTGAATATCAAGCTTTTCCTGAGAAAAATCCAGTTCCAACATGCGGTCTGATTCCAACCAAAAGCCAATCTCTAAATTTTCTTTAGGAACTGTCAAATAGTAATTCGTCAAATCATTTGTTGTGTAGGCATTATTCTCGCCTCCTGCTTGCTGCAAAGCATCGTCGTAATTCGGAATATTTTTAGTGCCACCAAACATAAGGTGCTCAAACAAGTGAGCAAATCCTGTTCGTTCCGGAGATTCATTTTTAGCTCCAACATGATAACACACATCCAGCGCAACCATTGGTGTTGAGTAATCTGGATAAATAATTAACTGCAGCCCATTTTCAAGCTGTTCGCGGTAAAATTTTACCATATAAATTAACTCGTATTTTGTTTGAATTGATTTTTAAAAATTGAAGCTCGCACCTTCAACAAGTTCTTTTCGTACTTGTTCATATTCGGCAATCAAGCGGGTCATCACATCTCCGGCCGATGGAATATCTTTAAATTGTGCTGCAACCTGCCCTATTTCGAGCTCACCTTGCTCTAAGTCGCCTTCAAACATTCCCCGTTTTGCTCGTCCTTTACCAAGTAAAGTCTTAAGCTCGCCGGCATCGGCACCTCGCAACTCGGCTTCAGCAACCTGCTTGAAAAACTCATTTTTAATCAGTCGAACAGGCGCCAGTTTTTTAAGCGATAGTTTTGTCGCCCCTTCGCCCAGTTCGGCAACCAACTTCTTAAAGTTATCGTGAGCCGACGACTCCTGAGTAAGTGCGAACCGACTTCCAACCTGAACTCCATCTGCTCCAAGTGCCATCGCTGCTAACATCGCTTTACCACTGCCAATACCTCCTGCGGCCATTACGGGTAGTGAAGTTGCTTTTCGCACCGATGGGATTAGGGTCATGGTGGTTGTTTCCTCGCGACCATTATGTCCGCCAGCTTCAAATCCTTCGGCTACAACAGCATCAACACCGGCCTCTTCGCACTTTTTTGCGAAGTACGAACTTGCGATAACGTGAGCTACAATTATGCCTTGTTTCTTCAAAAATCCGGTCCATTTTTTTGGACTTCCTGCCGAAGTGAAAACGATAGGTACTTTCTCCGCAACAATGATTTTCATAAGCTCATCGACCTGCGGATATAATAGAGGGACATTTACCCCAAAAGGCTTATTGGTGGCTTTTTTGATCTTCTGAATGTGTTCAAGTAATGTTTCTGGGTGCATTGAACCGGAACCAATCAATCCAAGTCCACCGTTATTACTGACAGCCGCTGCCAGTTTCCATCCACTGCACCAAACCATTCCACCTGATATAACAGGATATTTTATCCCGAACAGTTCTATAATTCTATTTCGCATACTTAATTACACTTTCAATATATCGTAAACCAACGAGTTGTTTTTCGAAGGTGCAAAGGTAACAGAAATCCTCTTGATAACTTTTTTTTACAACCCTATTTCAGTGATGGACAAGTACAATACAAAAAGAGAGCAACTATAAGTAGCCACTCTCTTTTTATTCTTATAAACTTTGGAAGCTTTTAGTAAGAGCCTTTCAAAATTTTATAAATTTTGAACTAATCCAAATTCGTAATAGGTTTGTATTTTGGTACCAAAGATTTCATTACGACCCAGCCAATGAGGTAAGCAATAGCACATATTCCGAAAATAATAAAATAACCGGCTTCAATACCCACATATCCGAGGAAGTTCATCGGTTCTCTGACAAATTGAGAACCACTCTCAAATAAATCTCTGGTCATTGGTACTTCCAGATCGAGCACCATAGTTGATCCTCGCGAGAAGTCGAATAATAACCCGGAACCTTTATTAATTAATACTGATCCTAAACCACCAGCTAACCCACCAATACCAGTAACTGTTGCTACTGCAGCCTTAGGAAACATATCACTCACGGTGGTAAAGATATTTGCAGACCACGCTTGGTGTGCAGCACCTGCTATACCAATAATAATAACCGGAAACCAGTATGTTAAGTGTCCCAACGGTTGCGCAAATACAGCTAACAATGGGAAAAAGGCAAAAATCAACATTGCTTTCATTCGGCCCGCGTAAGGGTGCATTCCTTTGTTTTCAACAAAATAAGTGGGTAACCAACCACCAATAATTGAAAATAGTGTAATTGCATATAGAACAAACAGAGCTAATTGTGCTGCCGTATCAGAGGTTTCCATTCCATATACCGAGCTCAAGTATGCCGGAGTCCAAAACAAATAGAACCACCATACACCATCAGTCATGAATTTACCAAAAGCGAAAGCCCATGTTTGCCTGTATTTCAACAGTTTAATCATGCTCATCTTCTTACCTTTAGCAGCAATCTCTTCATCCGTTTTTCCAGCATCCGGATCATCGTCATCCAGATTAATGTAAGTCAGCTCAGCTTTATTCACTTTAGGATGCTTATCCGGTTTAGCATAACCAAACTGCCACCATCCCATCCAAATAAAACCGAGACCACCAATCACAATGAAAGCAGCTTCCCATCCAAAATGTTTCGCCAATAATGGGATAGTAACAGGCGCAGCTAACGCACCGACTGTTGCTCCAGCATTAAAAATAGATGTTGCATAAGCACGGTCTTTTTTGGGGAAATATTCAGCAGTTGTCTTAATCGCTGCAGGGAAGTTACCTGCCTCTCCGATTGCCAATACTAAACGAGCGAAAATAAAGAGTACAACACTCACATTTAATACTCTCGCAATATCACCAGTTGTATTAATAAATTGTTCAATGTGTTCACGCGCTTCTCCAAAGCCAACCAACCAATGGCCAGAAACTATTCCGGAGGTAGCAATACCACAAAATGCGTGTAAAACAGCTCCAACCGACCAAACGCCGATGGCCCACATATATCCTTTTTTGGTATCTAACCAATCGACAAATCGACCAGCAAACAAAAGGCCAATAGCATAGAATGCAGAGAACCATGCGGTGATTGTTCCATAATCATTATCTGTCCAGTGGAACTCCGGAGCAATAAAATCTTTCCAGGTTAACGATAGCACCTGGCGGTCTAAGTAGTTTACAGTAGTTGCCATAAACAACATAGCCACAATTGTCCACCGGTACTTGGACACTTTCTCTGTAACTTGATTTAACGCCATAATAAAAAACTTTTATTTATTGGTTTAATTAATATCCAGCCAACTTAGCGTAGTTTTTCCACGATGCTAAGAGCTTCTTTACATTTCGCCGAAATATAGGAAAAATCTTTTTTTGCCAGCACATCTTTAGGAAATAACTGTGATCCCATTCCTACACAATGCACACCAGCTTTAAACCAGCTAGTCAGGTTTTCTTCATCCGGAGAAACCCCTCCAGTAGGCATGATGCTTGCATATGGCATTGGTCCCATTACTCCTTTTACAAAGTCAGGTCCGCCAACCGAAGAACCAGGGAATATTTTTACAACTTCGCAACCGAGCTCGTGTGCGCGACCAATTTCAGTTACTGATCCACAACCTGGACTCCAGGCAATTTTACGTTTGTTACAAACTTTCGCCATTCCTTCGTCAATCAACGGAGAAACAATAAAGTTTGCACCAATAGAAATATATAATGCGGTAGTTGCCTCATCAATAATTGAACCAACTCCCATGATCATTTCAGGGCATTCTTTAGCCGACCATTTTGTTAATTCACCAAAAACCTCAGCAGCAAAATCACCACGGTTTGTAAATTCGAATACCCGAATTCCACCATCGTAACAAGCTTTAATAACTTGTTTACACAATTCAACATCAGCGTGATAAAATACTGGGACAATACCAGTTTCTTTCATCACTTGCGCTACTTGTATTCTCGAAAATCTAGCCATTTTTTTATATCTGTATTAAAAAGAATTATGGAATCCAGAAGTATAAAGACTTCTGAACCCCATCATTCATTATCAACTATTTTATAACTTAACGAGCAACACGTCCTGACGCATCACCACCCATTAATTTCTCTACTTCTTCCAGTGTAGCCTGGTTGTAATCGCCGTAGATCGTGTGCTTCAAACAAGAAGCAGCTACTGCAAATTCCAGTGCATTCTGATCATCGTCCGGATAAGTTAATAATCCGTAGATTAAACCACCCATAAAAGAATCACCACCACCAACACGGTCAACAATGTGAGTAATCTGGTACTGACGAGATTCGAATAGCTTCTTGCCATCCCAAAGAACACCAGCCCAGCTGTTGTGATTTGCATTGATTGAACCACGCAAGGTTGTAATTACTTTTTTACAGCGAGGGAATTTAGCCATAATTTGTTTCGAAACTGATTCATAAGCAGCTCCTTCAACATGACCACCTGTTACATCTACTCCTTCAGGATGGATATCCAAAGCCATAGCGGCGTCTTCTTCGTTACCTAAAACCACGTCGGTTCCGGCAACCAATGCTGGCATTACTTCGCCACATGATTTACCATATTTCCACAAGTTTTTGCGGTAGTTCAAATCACATGATACCGTGATCCCTTTTTCATTTGCTTTCTGAATAGCTTCCAAACAAGCATCGGCAGCACCTTGTGAGATTGCTGGGGTGATACCAGTCCAGTGAAACCAGCCTGCTCCTTCAAATACTTCATCCCAATCAATCATTCCTGGCTTAATTTCAGAAATCGCGGAATGGGCGCGGTCATAAACGACTTTACTACCGCGGCTTACCGCACCAGTTTCAAGGAAGTAAATACCTACACGGTCTCCACCTTCAATAATCTTGTCTACTCCTACTCCATATCCTCTCAAGTCCATTTTACAGGCGCGGGCTATGTCATTTTTAGGAAGACGAGTTACAAAATCAACAGGAATACCGTAGTTAGCCAACGAAACGGCTACATTAGCTTCTCCACCACCAAAAGTGGCGTTCAGACTGTCAGCCTGATTAAACCTTAAATACCCTGGAGTTGCTAAGCGCAACATGATCTCTCCAAACGTTACAACTTTTTTATTCATCTTTTAATTAACTTTAATTTCTGTGTGCAATCGATTGCAAAAATAAAACACATTTCGAAAAGAATCAATACAAATAGTATCTTTCTCGTTCCGAAATGTATGAATTTCACTAAAAATTAAAATAGCTTTTTGCATTGTTGTAACAAATATTCTCAACCATCTCACCCAATAGCTCCATATTCGCTGGAATTTCACCATTCTCAACATCATTACCAAGCAGGTTACACAGTGTTCTGCGGAAATATTCGTGACGTGTATACGACAAGAAACTACGTGAATCTGTTAACATTCCAACGAAGCGGCTCAATAGTCCAAGGTTCGAAAGCGCATTCATTTGCTTTTCCATACCATCTTTCTGATCCAAAAACCACCACCCTGAACCATATTGCATTTTTCCCGGAACCGATCCATCCTGGAAGTTTCCAATCATTGTCGCATACAATTCATTATCGCGAGGATTCAGATTGTATAGAATTGTTTTGCTTAGTTTATCTTCCAAATCTAAGCGATTCAATAATTTAGCCAACGGAGCAGCTACCGGAACATCACCTATCGAGTCGAATCCTGTATCTGGCCCTAGCTTGTTAAACAAGCGTGTATTGTTATTACGTTGTGCTCCAATATGGAATTGCTGGGTCCATCCGCGCGAATTATCCATGATTCCAAATTCGTATAACATGCACGATTTAAACTTCAGGATTTCAGCCGCCGACAAATTTTTCAGTGAACGAATTTTATCAAAAATTGCATTAATCTCAGCCTCTGAATAATCTTCTGCAAAAGCAGTATCCAAGCCGTGATCTGACAATCGACAACCATTATCATGAAAAAACTGATGACGCTTATCCAAGGCAACCATAAAAGCATCGAAACTATCAATCTCTACATTTGCAGCTTCAGCTAACTGATCAACGTAATCGTTGAAGAAATCTTTATCTTCAACCATCATCGCTTTATCAGGACGCCAAGCTGGTAATACTTTTACTTCAAAACCACTTTCTTTAATAGCACGGTGATGCTCCAGGTTATCAACAGGATCATCAGTTGTGCAGATTGTGTCGACATTCGCCATCCGAATAATATCGCGGCAGGAGTAACTACCAGATGTTAATTTGGCATTACACTCATCCCAAATCTCCTTAGCGGTATCAGGACTAAGAACCTTGTCTATTCCAAAGAACTTCTTCAACTCCAGATGAGTCCAGTGGTACAGTGGATTTCTCAAGGTGTGAGGCACCGTCTCGGCCCATTTTTCAAATTTCTCCCAGTCGCTGGCATCTCCGGTACAAAAGCGTTCATCAACACCATTCGTTCGCATAGCGCGCCACTTATAATGATCGCCATACAACCAGATCTGAGTTATATTATCAAATGTTTTATCTTCAGCGATTTCTTTGGGTGAAATGTGACAGTGATAGTCAAAAATCGGCATTTTAGCCGCATGTTCGTGATACAGTTTCTGAGCAGTTTCTGTTTGCAACAGAAAGTTCTCATCCATAAACTTCTTCATCAATACTCGGTTTTTTATTTTTCTATGAATTTACAAATTGAATAATCGTTTTAAATGACGATCAAAAATATTTTCTTCTACGCAGTTTCCAATTACCTCCGCATTATTTTCCAATAAAGTGTAGTAACGCTCTCCCATTTCTGCTGCCACTTTATATCCGACATGAATCAACTGACGGAAATTCGGATTGTAATCGGCATGTCCGGGAATATGACGTAAGGTATTGGCAAATTTTTCGCTATCCCAGCTATTTACTTCCTCAGCCGTTGGCAACTCATTGTCTTTAATATCAATCACATCAGCGTATGGCGCGCACAATTCCTCTTTACGTCCAAGTGCTGTCGCATAAACTTCTTTCGCTGCCTCCAATGCCTCTCCACCAGACAGGGCTAACCCAATAACTTCTTCTAACCAAGTTGTTCCTGCTGTTTTTATGTGTAGGCCTTTATCATGCTTCTTGATAATGTCGGCCATAATCGGATAAATTGAAAACTTATCGCTACCTGAGTGCACACTCAACTTAAGATCTGAAGGAAGTCCGAATTCTTTAACTGCATATGCAATCACCATTAAGTCCTCTTCAAACTCCTTGGCAAACTGATCTAAATCACCAACATAGTCGACTCCTTTGTTGAAGCGACCGGTAAATTTCGGCGCAATTGTTTGAACAGGCACACCTTTATCAGCCAACATTTTCAGAATAAAGAACAACTCCACCGGAGTCTGTGGATTTTCAACTTCATCCATCGACACCTCAGCAATGAAATTTCCCTGTCCTTTCTTTTCAACTAAGTATTTATAAATAGCTGCAGCTTCTTCGGTTGCGGCTAAAAAGTTCTCAACAACCTTTGCCAGCAAACTATCATCTACCTGAATGTCATCTTTGATACCCGGAATCTTCAGCGCTCCTTTATACTTTTCACACGAAGACAAAAAAGCATCAACTGATTCTTTTGAGCTTTCGTTGCCAATATAAGCGGCCACATCAAGAGTAAAAAAGTCAGCACCTTTCACAAACGGAGCTACAGTGGTTAAGTTAATATGATCCGCATCTACATAATAGGGCAATTCATACCCCAATGCTTTCACCGCTGCATCTGCTTCGGCCCGAACATCGTCCGGTTTGGTCTTCACATTGCTGTGCTCCCGATTGGATTTATTCCATACCGGACTGACATTAACACCAGCCTGATTAGCCTTAACAATTGCTCTCAACTGAGCTTCTCCTTGGTGGGAAAAACGATCACCCACTCCAAAACTGTACTTACTTAATTCCATGGTATATATTTATTTAGTTATCAATCAATCTCATCAAAACATGTCAAACATGCCTCCATCCCGTGT
>NZ_JBSQYS010000016.1:0-108129 GCF_055140945.1 Sunxiuqinia sp. | reverse complement strand
AATTTACCTTAGTGCGGTAAATTTAAGATTTTTTCAACGTAACAACCTGATATACAATATTGAAAATTTATTTTCTTAAAGGGGCGGACAAGTCAGGAACTGTTTCGCTGATCGGGAATGTTTATCAAAGAAATGAACTAATGCGCGTGAGCGATAATGATCTCAAGTACCGTTATATCAAAATGATTGGTGGGATTAACGCTGAGGAATTATCAAAACTTGAAGATGTTTTCAATTGCAACGATAAAAAATAGACTGAGAAAATCAGGATGAAAATTGAAAAGCATGAAAACAACCAACGATGAGGAAAAGGGAACAACCTTTTTATCAAGAAAACAAAAGTAAGACACCCAACTGAATTTGTTGTTTATTTAATACATTTAAACTATTTTTGGTGGTAATAAACAACAAACAATGAAAACAAAAAAACAAACATTACTCCCTAGGTTCCAGAAGGTACTTGAGCAGATGGGTGAAAACATTAAACTGGCCAGAAAAAGACGGAACCTGACAACCATACAAGTTGCAGAGCGGGCCGGAATTAATCGCTCCACGCTCTATCATATTGAAAAGGGAAACCCCAGTGTTTCGCTAGGAGCTTATTTTAATGTTCTCCGGGTGCTAGGCTTACAGGATGACTTTCTGAAACTCGCAGATGATGATGAATTTGGGCGAAAATTGCAGGATTTAAAGCTAATAGGAAAATAGATCATGGCAGACAAAACAGATATATGGGTATATGCAGATTGGAAAGGTATGGCCGCTGCAAAATGTATTGGGATTTTGTCGGCACAACAAGCTAAGGGCCGGAAAGCGTTCAGCTTTTCTTACGATGCTGACTGGATTAACTCACGGGAGCAAATGCTGATCGATCCAGACATTGCTTGGTACAGCGGACAGCAATTTCCTAATCAAAAGGAAAACTTCGGCGTATTTTTAGATTCCATGCCTGACACCTGGGGAAGAACATTGATGAAAAGACGTGCTGCAATATACGCTAGAGAAGAAAACAGACCAGTCCCGGTATTATATGATATTGACTTTTTGCTGGGCGTACATGATTTTTGCAGGATGGGTGCATTGCGGTTTAAAAGAGAACCTGACGGGGAATTCCTGGACAACGACGCGGTATCCCCAACGCCACCTTGGGCAACTGTCAGGGAATTGCAGCACGGTGCCGGACTGGTAGAGTCTGATGCAGACACCGATGAAATAAGGAAATGGCTTGCTATATTGATGGCTCCCGGTTCTTCCCTTGGCGGGGCGAGACCGAAAGCCAATATCCTGGATTTGGATAATCATCCGTGGATTGCCAAATTTCCTTCAAAAAACGACACAGTCAATAAAGGGGCATGGGAGTACCTGGCATACCAGCTTGCTATTAACGCCGGCATCGAAATGGCTGAATCAAGACTCGAACATATTGCAGGGAAATATGATACGTTTTTTACGAAACGATTTGACAGGGATAAGCAAGAGCGGATCCATTTCGCTTCAGCTATGACCATGACAGGCAGAAGCGAAGAACTCATCCGGGACGAGACCCCTTCATATCTGGATATTGTAGAGTTTATCCAATTCTCAGGAACGCATGTGGATGAAGATCTAAAGCAGCTTTGGAGAAGGATTGTTTTCAATATACTTATCTCCAATACGGATGATCACCTCCGGAATCACGGTTTTATTCTTACCGATGAAGGCTGGCGTTTGTCTCCGGCATACGATGTTAACCCGTCAATTGACAAAAACGGGCTTGCATTGAATATCGACATGGATAATAATGTGCTTGATATAGAACTTGCCAAAAGTGTAGGTCCTTTTTTCCGTCTGGGCGAAAAAGAAATGAACAACATTCTTGACGAGGTAAAATCATCTGTATCCTACTGGCAAAGAATAGCAAACCAAATAGGGATACCACGAAGCGAACAAGTAATTATGGCTGCTGCATTTAGAACCTAATTTTCCATAGCGCCTGGTGTATTGGCCAATTCCTCCCGGGAAAAACTTAATTTTACTTGTTGTGTAAAACGAAAGTCATTCAAAAGAAGGTAACGCGTAAAAAAATGGATTTTAAAGCCTTGCAAAAGAAATACCAGCAATTACTCCTTGAGAACAACCGCCTGAAACAAGAAATAAAAAGTCTGAGGACTGAACTTGGTATGGACACAATTCATGAAGATTCACAGGCTAGTAACATAATTTCTGAATATCTTGCTGTTCCTGAGCCGGAATTGTTTGATCAGAACATAGAATCCAAACCTTCAGCGCCATCTGAAGCTATAGACAAACTATCTGATGCCAGCGCAAAAATTAGACTCTTCCAATCATTGTTCAGGGGAAGGGATGATGTGTATGCAAAAAGATGGGAAAACAAAGCAAAAGGAACTGCCGGCTATTCACCTGCCTGTGGTAATGAATGGAAGCCGGGCATTTGTCAGAAGCCAAAAATAAAATGCTCAGCATGTAAACATCAGGATTTTCTCCCTTTGAGCGAAATGGTCGTTGATGCGCATCTGCGAGGTCAACAAAATCTTGTTGCCGGGATCTACCCTTTGCTATCAAACGAAACCTGCTGGTTTCTGGCTATTGATTTTGATGACGATGGATGGCAAAAAGATATCATGACGCTCAGGGAGGTATGCTACCAATTTGGTGTTCCCGCTGCAGTTGAACGGTCACGGTCAGGAAACGGAGCTCATGCATGGTTCTTCTTTGATCATCCTGTTCCCGCTTCTTTGGCCCGTAAGTTTGGAAGTGCATTGTTAACCCATGCCATGAACAAGCGGCACGAGATCACTTTTAAATCTTATGACCGTTTTTTCCCTAACCAGGACACCATGCCGAAAGGAGGTTTTGGCAATTTAATAGCGCTACCCCTACAAAAAACAGCGAGAAAAAATAATAATAGCATCTTCATCAATGAGCATTTTCAGCCTATAGAAGATCAGTGGGTCTTTCTGGCATCCGTTCGAAGGCTTTCCGAAGGGAACCTGGAAGCATTGATATCAAAATTATGCCCGGGAAATGAGCTTGGAACATTGAAAACAGACGACGAAGAAACGCCCAAGCCATGGGAAAACAAAAAAAAGAAAGAGATCAGCAAAAATGACTTTCCTGTAAAAACAGATATCTTTAAAGCCAATATGCTGTTTATCCCTAAAGCCGGGTTTTCTCAAAAAGCATTAAACCACCTGAAACGTCTGTCTGCTTTCAAAAATCCTGAATTTTACAAAGCCCAAGCCATGCGCTTACCGACCTTTGATAAACCAAGGATTATATCTTGTTCGGATGAAACGGCTGAATACCTGTCCGTACCAAGAGGATGCGAAACGGATATGAAATTGCTGTTTGAGGAAATGAAAACGAAAGTGTCGTGAGCCGATAAAACCAATCACGGCAAAACGATAGATATTGTGTTTAAAGGTAGTCTAAGGGATGATCAACCTCTAGCTGTTGAAAAACTACTGGAACATGATAATGGAATTTTATGCGGAACAACGGCTTTCGGAAAAACAGTCGCAGCCATAAAACTGATCGCCGAAAGAAAGGTCAATACACTGATTCTGGTTGACAAAGTCAGTCTGGTAGCTCAATGGAGGGAAAAACTTTTATCCTTTTTGACGATCAATGAGCCATTCCCGGCTACAGATATTCCCGGAGCCAGAAAAAGAGGAAAAAATAAAAGCATTATCGGACAGATGGGAGCCGGGAAGCAGGCATTGAACGGTGTAATTGATATTGCTGTCATGCAATCCCTGAACAGGATGGGAGAAGTAAAGGAATGTGTGAAAGATTATGGCATGGTAATCGTTGACGAGTGTCATCACGTTTCCGCTTTCAGCTTTGAAACGATATTGAAAAATGTGAACGCCAAATATGTTTACGGCTTAACAGCGACTCCGACCAGAAAGGATGGACACCATCCCATTATTTTTATGCAATGTGGTCCAATCAGGTTCCGGGACGATGCAAAAACGCAAGCGGATAAAAGGCCTTTTGATCATTATTTGATTCCGCGGTTTACTTCTTTCAATGCACCCTTGAGCGAAGAAGAGCAAGACATTTCAATTCAGGAATTGTACGCCGGGATCATCGAAAATGAAATGAGAAATCAGTTGATTGTTGATGATGTACTACAATGTCATAAAAATGGCAGGAATTGCCTTGTACTGACAGAAAGGACAACCCATGTTGAGTTACTTACCAATGAACTCAGCAAAAGAATCCCGGATGTAATTTCACTCACGGGCGGCATGGGGGTAAAGGGAACCAGAGAGACTATGGCCCGGATTTCAGAAATCCCCAAGGATAAATCGCTGACTTTAGTTGCAACAGGCCGGTACATTGGCGAAGGCTTCGATGAACCAAGACTTGACACCCTGTTTTTATCGATGCCCATATCATGGAAAGGAACATTACAACAATATGCAGGCAGGCTTCACCGGCTGTTTGAAACGAAAAAGGAAGTGCTAATTTATGACTATGTTGATGTCCGGGTACGGATGCTTGAGAAGATGTACAACAAACGGCTTACCGGGTACGCAGCTATCGGCTATAAGGCAAAAGGTGAAAATATGCCAGCAGAATCCACCGATATCATTTTTGATAAAACCAATTTCTTGCCGGTGTATTCCAATGATATCATCAGTGCGTCAAGGGAGATCCTAATTGTAAGCCCGTTTGTAACTAAACGACGGGCTTTCCAGATGATGCAAAATCTTAAAACAGCGCTTTTACAGGGCGCTAAAGTAATTGTAGTGACCCGCCCTGCTGAAGATTTTAAAGACAAGGATTTGACTGCCTGGCAAACGACGCTGGATTTTTTAAGAAGTTCAGGAGTAGTGGTCGTCTTTAAATCAAATATCCATCAGAAATTCGCGGTTATGGATGAAAAGATTGTTTGGTACGGGAGCATCAACCTGCTAAGCTTTGGAAGTGCCGAAGAAAGTATCATGCGACTCGAAAGCTCGAATATCGCCAATGAACTGATTCGAAGCATAAGGATAGGGACTGAGTGGGCTGCTGATTAATCGAACGCTTATGCAATTTAAACCCGGGAGTGAACCCGCCAAAAGCTTACGACATAAAGCCATTTATTTCAAAATTGAAAGAGTTGATTTTACCCATCGCTTAATGCCAATTCCCAAAAGACTTAATCTCCGTAAACTCTGATTAAAACTTTTTGAATCCCGCAGCAACACATTCAATTTTTCCATTCATTATTTATTCTCTTTCCTTTATCCATCCATTTCATCCCCTTCTCTTCATTGGGTACCTAAGCGTTCAATTAAGCCAGCATTTGACAATTTTACAATGCATCAACGGCTAATCTCGGAATATTTGAATGACTACAACCTGTGTGCAAATTGTGTGCAAATAAAAAGAGAGCTACAACTTATTTGCTGTAACTCTCTGATTATTAGTGTGGGCCCACCTGGGCTTGAACCAGGGACCACCTGATTATGAGTCAGGTGCTCTAACCAACTGAGCTATAGGCCCCAAATATCTTGAATAAATATTCTTATTTTTCGGCTTGCAAGTTTACTACATTTGCTTAAAATACACAAGCAAAATCCGATATTTTCTACCATCAGCAATTCTCAATAAGAACTCGATTCAGCCGCTTCTTTGGTATCGTCATTTTCTTTTTCAAGCTTGTTAAATGCCTGACGATAAAACAAGATTATACTGAAGATACCAACCGTAATGGCTGAATCAGCGACATTAAAAACCGGTCTGAAAAACAAGAAGCTGTCGCCTCCTATCAATGGCAACCATGTGGGGTATCTTCCTGAAAAAATAGGGAAGTAAAGCATATCGACTACTCTCCCGTGTAAAAAAGAAGAATAGCCTCCTTCTGTGGGAAACAGGCTGGCAACCTGTCCATAGCTTTCTGTAAAAATAAGACCGTAAAAAGCACTGTCAATGATGTTGCCAATGGCACCCGCAAAAATGAGAGCAACACAGGCGATAAACCCGATGGGTACTTCTCTATTTTTAACAAGCTTCAATAAATACCATCCGATGCCGGTTACTGCGACAACCCGAAACAAGCTCAATGCAATTTTACCATACTCTCCGGCAAATTCAATCCCAAAAGCCATTCCATTGTTTTCAACAAAATGAATTAAAAACCAATCGCCTAAAACAGAAAACTCTTGTCCCAAAAACATGTTGGTCTTCACCAATATTTTTACAAATTGATCGACAAAAAGAACAGAAAAAATGATGAGTAGGGATTTTGCTAATCTAGACATGATTGTAATTTCGTCCGTTTATAATATATACTTTTCAAATGCAACGCATAGAACTCTCAACAAATTTAATCAGGCTTATTTATGAGATATCGCTAATAAATTTCTTGTTCGTTCTCATTATAATTGTTTGTTTTCAAAGATACCAGATGTCGAAGCGATAACGCCAACGACTCATTCCAGCACAAAAAAAAATGATTGAAAGAGAATCTACACTTCCAATCATCGAACTATTTTTGCTGGCTGTCAAGCTTATTTTTGGCTGTTTTTAGCTTCAATACTCAAAGTAGCATGAGGAACAGCACGCAAACGCTCTTTAGCAATTAGCTTACCTGTTTCACGGCAAATACCAAATGTTTTGTTTTCGATACGCACCAAGGCTGCTTGCAAGTGTTGAATGAACTTTAGCTGTCGCTGAGCCAATTTTCCGGCTTCTTCCTTTGAAAGAGTCGCAGCACCTTCTTCCAGAACTTTAAAAGTCGGTGAAGTATCCTGCGTATCATTCCCATCACTTAGCGTGATCGAATTTCGATAGAGTTCGTAATCTTCCTTCGCTTTTTCAAGTTTACCAAGAATCAGCTCTTTAAATTCAGCTAATTCAGCATCTGTATATCTAGTTTTCTCTGTCATAACCCTAAAATTTAGTTATCCCTGTGGGTATATCGTTATTTTTATATCGGACCCTAAATTATAAAAATATTTTGAATTGTTTAAGGTCATAAAACATACTAAACGATCGTAAGTTTAACTTATTTTATTTAAATGAATAAGTGCTTCTGTATCCTGATCAATTTCAACTTTTGCAACATCCTTTTCATCAAGCTTATCGGTCAACTTAAGGCTTTCTGCAAGCGTTTGATTACTAATATATTCTTTAAAGTTTTCAACCGCTTCATTAAACGAATCATTTTTCTCAATTCGTATATTAATACGATCAGTCACCTCAAAGTTGCTTTCTTTCCTCAGGTTCTGAATTTTGTTGATGAATTCCCGGGCAATTCCCTCTTGTTTCAGCTCATCAGTCAAATTAATGTCTAAAGCAATGGTCATATCGCCTTCGGTTGAAACCAACCATCCTGGGATATCTTCCGTCGTGATCTCAACATCATCGATACTGATAGTTATTTGTTGGTCGCCAACCGCCAACTCATGAGTACCAATTTTCTCAAGGCTTGAAATTTCATCCTGCCCGAACTGTGCAATTGCGCCCGCAATTTGCTTCATCATTTTACCATACTTTGGCCCTAAAGCTTTAAAATTCGGTTTTATCCTCTTTTTTATGATTCCTGCAGTATCGGTCAGATATTCAACCTCTTTTACATTCACCTCCGAGAGAATGATGTTTTCCACGGCTTCGAACTGCATTTTAAAACGATCATTCAAAATAGGCACCATAATTTTTGCGAGTGGCTGACGAACCTTCAACTTCTCTTTACGACGCAAGCCCAAAATCATTGACGAAGCTTTTTGAGCAATGGCCATCTTCTCTTCCAAATCGTTATTAATTAGGCTTTCGTCTGCAATTGGGAATTCAGCTAAGTGAACACTTTGATCAGGCTCCAGTTCTGTCATCTTATTCAAATCAGTGTACAACTGATCGGCATAGAAAGGCGCGATAGGTGCAGCCAACTTTGCCACAGTCACCAAACACGTGTACAGGGTTTGGTAAGCCGAAATTTTATCCTGATCGTACTCACCACCCCAGTAGCGCTTGCGGCTTAAACGCACAAACCAGTTACTCAGGTTTTCGCTCACAAATTCAGAAATTGCTCGTCCGGCACGTGTTGGCTCATAGTTTTCAAGGCTCTCACCAACTTCTTTCACCAACGAATTTAGCAACGAAATAACCCACTGATCAATCTCAGGCCGGTCACTTACCGGAATCTCTTCCTCTTTGAACCGGAAACCATCCACATTCGCGTACAATGCAAAAAATCCGTAAGTATTATAGAGTGTTCCGAAGAACTTACGGCGTACTTCATCCACACCTCCAACGTCGAACTTGAGGTTGTCCCAAGGTTGTGAGTTCGTTAGCATGTACCACCGCAGCGGATCAGAACCGTACATTTCAATTGTTTCGAAAGGATCAACGGCATTCCCCAGACGTTTCGACATTTTATTGCCAGCCTTATCCAACACCAATCCGTTGGAAATAATATTTTTAAATGCAACCGACTCATCAATCATGGTTGCAATAGCATGTAGCGTAAAAAACCATCCACGTGTTTGGTCAACTCCCTCTGCAATAAAATCAGCCGGGAACACATCCTTAAAGATGTCGTCATTCTCGAAAGGGAAGTGACGTTGCGCATAGGGCATTGCTCCCGAATCAAACCAAACATCAATTAAATCGGGTTCGCGAAACATCTTTTGTCCATCATCGCTCACCAAAAAGATGTCATCGACAAACGGGCGGTGCAAATCAATTTTATCGTAATTGTCTTTGCTGTATTCACCTGCGACAAATCCCTCGTACGGATTTTTATCCATCATTCCGGCAACAACGGCCTTTTCAATCTCGCTCATCAAATCTTCAACCGAACCAATACATTTGGTTTGCAAACCATCCTCTGTACGCCAAATAGGAAGCGGTGTTCCCCAAAAGCGAGAACGACTCAAATTCCAGTCCACCAGGTTTTCTAGCCAGTTGCCAAAGCGTCCGGTTCCGGTCGATGCTGGCTTCCAGTTGATCGTGTTGTTCAACTCAATCAGCTTGTCTTTTACGGCAGTGGTTTTAATAAACCAACTATCTAACGGATAGTACAGGATCGGCTTATCAGTCCGCCAGCAATGCGGATAGCTGTGTTCGTGTTTCTCAATTTTGAAGGCCTTATTTTCCTTCTTCAACATAACCGAGATATCGATATCCACTGTTGAATACGATTCATCCAACAGTTCGTCGTACTCGTTTTTCACATAGCGGCCGCTAAATTCGCCGTAGGTTTCAGTATTCACATTCGACTGAACAAACTCCGGTGACATATCTTCGATTCGGAAAAAACGACCTTTACGATCAACCATTGGTTGGTTTTTCCCTTCTTTATCCAAAACAAATAAAGGAACAATGCCATTTTGCTTGGCCACTCGATCATCGTCGGCACCAAAAGTTGGTGCAATATGCACGATTCCGGTACCATCTTCAGTTGTTACAAAATCGCCGGTTATCACCCTAAAAGCATCGCCATTGGGTTTTACCCAGTTAATCAGTTGCTCGTAGTTCACCCCTGCTATTTTCTCTCCGGTATATTCAGCAATTACTTCAAAAGGTATTTTTTTATCTCCTGGTTTGTACTCGTCAAAATGAAGTTCGGCATGTTTTGGATTGAAATGCGCGCTCAACAAATCTTTAGCCAAAATAACCGTCATTGGCTCTCCGGTGTATGGGTTAAACGATTTTACTTTCACATACCTGATTTTCGGACCAACACACAATGCCGTGTTCGAAGGCAAAGTCCATGGCGTAGTTGTCCATGCCATGAAGTATAGCGGAGTATCGACTTCTTCGTATAAAAATTCTGATTTGTCATCGCGAATCACCGCGAACTGAGCAACCGCTGTCGTGTCTTTCACATCGCGATAAGTACCTGGTTGGTTTAACTCGTGCGAGCTCAATCCGGTTCCTGCTGCCGGCGAATAGGGCTGAATGGTGTATCCTTTATAAATCAATGCTTTGTCGTACAGCTTTTTCAGCAACCACCAAACCGATTCAATGTAGCGATTATCGTAAGTGATGTACGGATCATCCATATTCACCCAATAACCCATTTGGCGGGTTAACTCTTCCCATTCTTTGGTATATTTCATCACCTCGCGGCGGCAAGAAGCATTATACTCCTCAACTGAGATTTTACCACCAATGTCTTCTTTGGTAATTCCCAATGATTTTTCCACGCTCAACTCTACCGGTAAGCCATGTGTGTCCCAGCCAGCTTTACGGTGAACCCGAAAACCTTTCATGGTTTTATAGCGGCAAAAGGTATCTTTAATAGCCCGAGCCATGACGTGGTGAATTCCCGGCATCCCGTTCGCAGAGGGTGGTCCTTCATAAAACACAAAGGTTTCATTTCCCTCGCGGGTGCTTATACTTTTGTGAAATGTATCATCGTCTTCCCATTTTTTCAGAACATCTTTGTTCACCTGAGAAAGGTCTAATTGCTTATATACTGGGAATTTATCGCTCATTGGATTCCTATTTTGTCGTTCTTTTTTTAAGAGGTACAAATATAGAAATTTTTTGGGTTCGGGCAGGGCATTCAAAAGGAAAGTCTGACGAGGATTATCTTGCTGAAAATCATTTAGAAAATTCCGGCTCGAGTAGGTCTGAATTGAAGGAAATAGGCGTTCCCAAATCGTTGCTGAGCCATCAATGCCAGATTAAAAGTTGAATAAATAAAGCCTCCAGAATAATAACTCTCGCCCCCCGGCGATACAGAATTACTGGATAAAGAATGATAATTCAGCCCGAGCCCAAATGCTTTTACAACCGAAAAAGACTGCTCGTGTTTTCGATTCCAACATTCGCTAAATTCAACAAAAAACGAACTCGGGCTTAGCCCTCTCGCTTTATAGCTATCATCAATTTGTGCTGAAGTAAACCCAAGGGTAAGTTCCGGGAACCAAGTATCTTGAGCCAAAACACTCATATGGAAAGCAAAAATTGACAGTAAAATCAGAAAAAATTTCATGATTGATTTTTCTTTTAAAGGTAGAAAAAATCATTTCAGGTACATAATTATTCGTATCGAAAACAAAATAACCTTTTCAATTTATCTGCTCCGGTTCAGCGATTCGTAAAAAAGATGTTTAAATTTGTGAATCTTCAAAAACGGTTTGAACTTTATCAATGCTGAAAAGGATTAGACGATAAATCGTTCTTTAAATAACTGGTATTATCTTACTAAAACCAGTATAAGAAATAATTATGAAAAAACTGATAGGGATTTCTATTTTAATTTTTGTGTTAATCGTGCCCGGATATGGCCAAGTTTTAACCAAAGCAATAAAATCCAAAGATGCTCCGCAATCTCAATGGAATGGAAAAAAACTTGCATTTTTAGGAGATTCGATGACGCAGAAATGGAAAAAGGATTCGACCCGAATTGTTTACTGGGAGTACCTGGCAGAAATGATGGGAATTGAACCTTATGTTTATGGCATTAGCGGACATCAATGGACCGGGATTTACGGCCAGGCATTGAAATTAAAAGAAGAGCACGGAACAGATGTTGATGCGATTTTGATTTTTGCCGGAACAAATGATTATATGCATAATACGCCAATGGGTAGCTTTTATCGTGAAACCGCCAAAGAAACCAACTTCAACGGAACAAATGTTGTTCGGAAATACCGGGTTATGGAAGCAAGTGATACCACCTTTTGCGGAAGAATCAATAAAGTGATGGCTTTTATGAAGAAGAACTACCCTGACCAGCAAATTATTATCATGACACCCATTCATCGTGGTTTTGCAACATTTAATGCTACAAACGTTCAGCCCGAAGAAAGCTTTGCCAACGCACTTGGCTTATACATTGACGACTATGTAAATACACTACAACAAGCTGCCTCAGTTTGGGCGGTTCCTTTAATCGACTTGCACTCGATAAGTGGACTTTACCCGATGGAAGATTCGCAGGTAAAGTATTTTATGAATGAAAAAACCGATCGCTTACATCCGGGATCACTTGGCAATTATCGACTGGCAAAAACAATTCAATATCAGTTGCTAAGCTTCCCGTCAACCTTTGTTGAAAAGCAGTAACTTTTATACGTTCATCTTTTATTCGATGTGTTTTCAATTTAGTCTTTAAAATCGAAACACATGGAGCTCTCTATGAAATTCAATCTCGCTTGTTTGCGTAGCAAAGGTGTATGGTCGTTTCATAATTGTTAACAAGCATGCCCGGTAAACAGACAACAGCAATATTTGTAACACGATATTCCTACATTTGCAGCTGATTTATATCTAATTTCTACGTTGATGTATTTCTTAAAAACACATCTCTTCATAATCACAGATAAAACGGGCAATTAGATACTGAGACATGATACGTTAATAACGGCTGTCTTTAAATCAACAGATTTTACCGATCTGGAAATTGTAAATCCCCAAGAACCGGGACTGGGAAGAGGTAAAATTTACGACAAAGCAATCAACAAAACACACATATGATAAATTACAATACGAAGACAAAAATTATTGCAACCATAGGGCCTGCAAGCTCATCGAAAGAACAGCTAAAGAAGCTATTTGAAGCCGGAGTGAATGTATGCCGTCTGAACTTTAGTCATGGTTCACATGCCGATCATCTGGAGGTTATTGATCGCATACTGGAACTCAATGACGAATTGCGCACGCATGTTGCATTGCTGGCCGACTTACAAGGGCCAAAATTACGGATTGGTGAAGTTGAAAACAATGGCGTTGAGTTAGTTGAAGGTGCCGAAATCAAATTTGTAAACACACCGTGTATGGGAAACCTCGAGCGTGTGTACATGAGTTACTCCCGATTTGCAAAAGACGTTCAAATTGGTGATACCATTTTGATTGACGATGGGAAATTGAAGCTCGAAGTAACAGCTACAAACGGAGACGACTCGGTAAGCGCCAAAGTGATATACGGTGGAATTTTATCTTCGAAGAAAGGCGTTAACTTGCCAAAAACAAAAATATCGTTACCGAGTTTGACCGAAAAAGACATTGCCGATGCCGAGTTTGCATTGGAACACAACGTGGATTGGATTGCATTATCGTTTGTTCGAAAAGCTCAGGATATTCTTGATTTACGCAAGCTTGTTGAAGCCAAAGAAAAACACACTGGTATTATCGCAAAAATTGAAAAGCCAGAAGCTCTTGAAGTTATTGACGATATTATCAGCGTTAGCGATGGAATAATGGTAGCACGTGGAGATCTGGGTGTTGAATTGCATTTTTCGGAAGTTCCGATCAAGCAAAAAATGATTGTTGATAAATGTGTTAAGCATGCAAAACCAGTTATTATTGCAACGCAAATGATGGAAAGCATGATTAACAACTTTAGCCCTACGCGCGCCGAGGCCAATGATGTAGCAAATGCTGTTATTGATGGAGCTTCGGCTGTAATGCTAAGCGGTGAAACGAGTATTGGTAAATTCCCCATCGAGGTAATAAAGGCCATGGTCACCATTATTCACGACTCGGAGGAATATGGTTATAAATATTACCGAACCCAGGAGCCAAAGATTGAACAAGAATCATTTATTTTGGATTCGACCTGCCATACCGCATCCTTTATGGCTATTCAGTCAAATGTAAATAACATTATCGTGCTGACTTATTCGGGTGATAGTGTAAGAAAAATAGCGAGCTACCGCCCCAAGGCTGACATTTATGGATTTACACCCAATAAACTTTTACTGCGTCAAATGTCTTTGTACTGGGGAGTGCAGTCCTATCCTTGTCAGGACTTTATGTTTACCAATGATGCCGTAGAATACACCCTTACGACCTTATTTTACCAGAAAAAGATTGAAGCTGGTGAATTAGTTGTGAGCGTTGGAACATTGCCATTGAATAAAAAAGGAAGCACAAATATGGTTAAGTTTTCTTATTACAAATCTGATGCAATAGTTCGGGATCAGGATGACGATCAAGAATAAAAACTCAGGAAAAAGAGATGTTCATAATAGTCAATGAAGAAGAGACCAGCTAGCACGTTTAGCTGGTCTCTTCTTCATTTATTACCACAATTGCTTTCGGCAAAAAAGAATGAATTAATCATTCATACCGCAGCGCCTCCACAGGGTTCCTCGTAGCCGCTTTCCAGCTTTGCCAGCTTACTGTCAGCAATGCAATTCCCAGCGCCAGTAAACCGGCCAAAGCAAAGATCCACCAGCTTAGTTCGGTTTTGTAGGCAAAGTTTTCGAGCCATTTATTCATGGCGTAGTAAGCAATTGGCGTGGCAATCACAAAAGCGATTACCACCCATTTTATAAAATCTTTATTGAGCATGGTTAAGATTTCAGAGATGCGGGCACCGTTGACTTTGCGGATGCCGATTTCTTTCACCCGCAGGTTGGTATTAAACATGGCGAGGCTCAACAAACCAAGACAGGAAATAAGCAGCGCCATCAGAGCCGAGAAGGTCAAGATCCGGTTAAAAGATAAGTCGCTGCGATATTGGGCTTCAAACTCTTTATCCGAAAAGAAATAAAGAAACTCATCCTTTGGATAGAGCTTTCTCCATATTTTAGACAGGTCCTGTGCAACGGCTCGTGCATTAACAGCATCAATATGAAACGAGTAGTACCCCACCGACAGTTCCCACTCCAGGTTTTGAAAATAGATAATCGGCTGGATGGGGAAATGCAGCGAAACATGGTGATAATCGGCTACTATACCGCGTATTTTAAAGGAGCGGTCGCCAATAGAGAAAGCTGCCCCAATGGCATCGGCCGGATGAACAAATCCCATCGCTTTAGCTGCAGACTGATTCAGCAAAACTTCATCGGAAATCCAGTTTGATTGTTGACGAAGGTTTTCGCCCGCCAACAGCTTCAGGTTATAGGTGTCCTGAAACTGGTCGTCGATGCTGACTTCGCCAAAAGCCGCGGCAAAAGGTTCGTCCGAGTTGGAAGGCATCACATTCTCCTGACGGCGTTTGATCATCCTTCCCGGTACTGACGAGCTGACACTGAATGATTTGACACCGGACAAGGCAAGCGCTTCATTGCGAAAGGTGCCCAACTTCAGCGGGATGTCCGGATGGTTGGTCATCGACATGGGTGTGTAACTAAATATCGTTTGTCCGCCTGAAAATCCGAGTTGTTCTTTCATCACAAATTGCATCTGTTTGTAAATGCCGACGGTTGAGATGAGCAAAACAATGGTGATGGCAAACTGCACAACCACCAAGACTTTTCGCCCAGACCAATTTGCTCCGGGATTGCGGGCCATTCCCTTCAGCATTAAATGTGCCGGCTGGCGGAAAACCGAAAGAAATGGGATTAGGGTAGCCAGCCATGTACCGGCCAATGCCCCCAGGCCAAGGTAAACGAATATTGTTCCGGAAACGGTAGCATCAGGGAGCTGCCTGTTTACCCATAAAATGGCGAACGGTATGGCCAGTAACAGGGAAATAAAAAACAACAAAAAGTTATGTGCAAACATTTCGAGAAAAACGTTTCCTTTCCCCGATCCGTTGATCAGCCGGATGGAATAACTTCTCCGGTCTTCGAGGGTCGAAATGGTACTGAGGTTTAGATAATTCACAAAACAAACAAGCATAACTACCAGGCAAATCAAGATCAGGAAGTTCACCTGCATGTTGCTTCCGCTTGCCCGCAATTCACCGTCAAGGTTTGAGCGCAGGTGGATGGAGGCAAGGGGTTGAAAAATGAAATTCATCTTACTGTCGGTCAGGTTGTCGGGAAAGGCCACCTTGCCCAACGACGGGGCAACGGCTGCCTCAACGCCGGCAATACGCGTGTTTTCGTCAAGCCGGATATAACAATACGGGCGGTGCTGCATTGCCGAAAGCCAACGGCTGCCCATGTAAGGCGAAGCTTTGCTGTAGGTGTAATCCGGGTTTTCGGTCAAAACCTGCGCGCGGTTGTCGAAGTTGCGCATATAGTAGCTCAGCGATTGATAACTGCCCAGCACGTCAATCTTCATATGGCTGTTGGCAGGAATGTCTTCAAAAACAGCCTTCACCAAAAAACGCCAGCCTTCGTTCAACCTGATCTCCCGGTTAACCGGGTTTTCATCGCCAAACAATTTCCGGGCAAACGAAGCGGAAATGACGATCCCGTGCACGTCGCCAAACAACTGCGCAGATTCGCGGTAAAGGATTTTTCGTTCGAACACGCTGAAAAAGGTCGTGTCGCTCCAAAACCAGTCCACATCCTGGATCATCTTTTCCTGATGGTACACCGTAATCTTGTCGGGGGCCATGTTGCAGTGGGCGACAATTCCGGGCAACTCCTCATCGAGCAGTTCCGATGAGCCATGGAAGTTTTTTGCTGAAACGGTGGACCGGCCATCCTGATGTTTCAGGTCGAGTGCCACGCGGTACACCGAACGGTGGTTGTTCCAAAATTTGTCATACGAATGCTCATAGTTGATTTTGGCAAACAGAAAAATAACAATACCAAAGCCGGTAACCAGTCCGGCAATTTGGACTCCAGACAAAAAACGCCGCTTCAGCAAGGTGCGGATTAAAGCTTTCAGTTGTAACAGGTTCATGGTATTTTGTTTATGTTGAAAGATTATTCGTTTTTAAGCACATCCTGCAGGTTTATCCTGAAAACCCTACGCGCCAGGATCAGGATCACTGAAAAAATCATCAGCGACAAAAGCAGCGCAGGCAGCACAAAAAACCAGACACTCATGTCGATGTGATAAATGTAAGTGTCGAGGAACCAATGTTTATACCCATAAAATGAAAGCGGAACAGCCAACGCCACGGCAATTACAAACTGCAGCATCAGTTGTTTCGACAACAGCCCCGCCACATGGCTAATTTCGGCACCCAGTGCTTTTCGGATGCCCAGCTCTTTCAGGTTTTGGTTGATGGTTATTAATATCAAACCAACCATGCCGATTACCGCAATGAAAATAGCCAGGCTCGAAAATAAGGTGAAAACCGATGCAAAAGTGTTATCGGGTTTCAGGTCAACCTGCATTTTATCATCGAGCGAAAAATATTCAAAAGGCTGATCAGGGTACACCGCTTCGTACAAAGAGCGCAATTTGGGTATCAGCGAAGCAAAAGCGCCGGAGTGCAGACTCCCTATTTTAAGGGTGATAAACGTTTTTTGCCGGTCGCTCAGTGATATAACGGTTGGCACCGGCTCAGTTTTTATCGATTTATAATGAAAATCATCAACCACTCCGATAATCAGCCATTCGCGGTCGGGCCCATTTACCATGATCTGGTTTACCACGTCTTCGGGTTTGCTGTAGCCAAAACGTTCCATGGCCAGTTTGTTCATCAAAATCGTTTGCCGGCTGGCCTGTTCGTTTTTATGAAACTTTCGTCCGGCAAGTAGATTGATGTTGTAAAAGTCCAGGAATCGGTCATCGGCTGCAATCAGGAAATAGGCCTTCTTGTCTGTTTCATCGTACCCTTTCCGCCGTCCCGAAAACCAGTTGTTGATTTCCTGCCCGGGAATATCGGACGAAAATGTGAAGTCGGTTACCTCGGGCAATTCGAGCGCCCGGTTTTTAAACAGCATCAGCTTATTGGCCCGTGCATCTTCTTGGTCGGCTGTTCGCGGTGCACGGATCACCAGGCTCGACTGATAATCAACGCCCATTTCCTTTTTCATTAAAAATGAAGCTTGCCGAAAGGTAACCAAGGTGCCGATGAGCAAGGCGATCGAAATGACAAACTGAACCGTAATTAAACCCTTTCGGAAAGTCAGGCCTTGGACCGTGTTCTTAAACTTCCCTTTTAAAACAGCAACCGGTTTGTACGACGAAAGCACCAAAGCCGGATATAAACTTGACACCGTAATACCGGTGGCAAAAACCAGCAACCCGGCCCGGATAAACCCTGGCTCAACAAATAAGTTGAAATCGCGGATATTGGTGACTGCTTTAAAGAAAGGATTGATCAGCAAAAACAACACCAGGGTGATGGACAAACAAGCCAGGTTAAAAAGAAGGGCTTCAGAAAGAAACTGAACGGCCAGACTGATTTTCCGGGCGCCGTTTATTTTTCTGATACCAATTTCGCGTGCCCTTTCCAACGACCGGGCTATTACCAAGTTGATGTAATTGATCCAGGCAACAACAAGCAGAAAAATGGCAAACCCGAAAAGTATGTTCATGATCTTCGGATTGCCGGGCGGTTCGGTTTCATATTCGATGTTCGAGTACAAATGGATATCAGGAATTGGCTGAAGATAATACTGATCGCGCGTTTGGCTGGCCTCCAGGCCCGAAAGGTAGTTTCTGGCAACCATATCGGGCATGGCCCGCTTGCAAAACTCCTCGTGATTGACCCCCGGCGCCAGTAAAATATAGGTATGGAACCCATCGAACGACCAATTGGCGTATAAGCCCGGCCGGCTTGATAAATACGTTTCGAGCGAAAACAGAAAATCGGTTTGAAGGTGCGAGTTAGCGGGAATATTCTTGTAAACAGCCGTAACCGTATAATTCTCGGTTCCGTTTACCTTCAGAATTTTGCCCAATGGATTGTCGCCGGCAAAATACCGTTGCGCAGCCCGCTCCGAAATGGCCACCGTATTGGGTTGTTCGAGGCACGACTTTGTACCCTGTATCAGGGGAATTGTAAACAACCTGAAAATTGAACCAGTTGAATTGTATGTCTTTTCTTCGTTGAAAAAAACCTTGTCGCCCACGGCATTTTCAGCAGTTACCGAAATATTGTACTTCCGGGAAATTACCGCCCAATCCTGCACCTCGCTGTAATTCTCCTGCAGCCATTTTCCCGAAGGAAAAAATGAATTGGCCGTTTTCCACTGAAGCTTCTCATTCTGGTAGCGGTCGTAAACAATCCGGCAAACCCGGGAGCCGTTTTCATGATAACGGTCGAAACTGCGTTCGAAAAAAACATACTCCATAATGAATAGCGAGCTCAGAATGCCGATGGCTAAACCAACCATATTGATGATGGAGATTGTGGTGTGTTTCCGCTGGTTACGGATAAAGATCTTCAGAAAGTTCAGGTTCATCATGTATCAGTGTTAGTTATATGATTCTTTTTATTCATCCCATCTGTAGGCTATAACGGTCTTATGAAGCGTTGGCACAAGCAATAGGCACATGTCCGGGATAAAGGCGATATCCGCCGTGATTGTTTTTTCATTTCCGAGGTCGAGCAAAAGCGATTTGGCGCCAGTTTCATCCAAATGAAAGATTTGACCCTGCCAGGCGCCCGATACAAAATATCCGGATTCGCCATCGGAGACAATGCCATCGCAGTTAGGGATTCCTTCGGCAAATTTCGTGATCGATTTCGTTGAAGGCTGAACCACCAACACACTGCTGTCCCGCATGTTCAGCACAAACAAGCCCCCATCTGCTGCAAGCAGTCCATTGGGCTCTTTCAGCGAAAGGTCGTCGAGCCAAACCTGAACGTCCCCATTCTTAATCCGGTAAATTTTATTGCCCACACAGTCCGAAACATAAACATTCCCTTCCCGGTCAGTTGTGACATCGTTCAGGAAGATTGCTTCGGCAATCGGAAACACTTGCGATACTTTCGCTTCCGGAATGTTTACTTCCACCACTTGGTCGAGGTCAGCTACGTAAAGGCGGTCGCCATGAATGCCCATTCCCTGCGGGCTGGACAGCCCGCCAATCCACTTCAGGTTCAGGATGTTTCCTGCCGTATCTATTTTCGATACAAAGCCGTTTCCGTCCTTTGTCCGGTACTTTCCGTTAATACTGGACACGTAAATGATCTGGTTGGTTTCATCGAAGAGGACTGATTCTGGTTTATTAAAAAGCGAATCTGTTTCCCAAACTTTAGTCAGCTTCTGGCCCTTTACCTGAAAGACCAGTGCCATCAAAACGACAGCTATCCATATCCGTTTACTTTTCATAAAACGCTTTCATATTCATTCATACTTTTTTACTTCCAATTGTTTGTCTGAACTCCCGACACGTCGGGACAAGCTTTGATTCATGGGATTTACGTGATTAACTTTGATTTTTTTCTGCTTTCCTAATCATGGTAATCATTTAATCCTGCAAATCATAGTTCAGATATTTACTCATATCGCAGCGCCTCCACCGGGTTTCTCGTAGCAGCATTCCAACTTTGCCAGCATACAGTGAACATGGCAATGCCCATGGTGATTATTCCTCCAGCCAGGTAGATCCACCAACTGACCTCCGTCCGAAAAGCATAATTCAAAAGCCAGCTTTTCATGACCAGCACCGAAAGGGGGACTGCAATTAGCAGAGCAATCAGAATCAGCACAATAATTTCTTTTGAAAACATTAAAACAAGATTTCCGATGTGCGCCCCAAGCACTTTCCGCACACCAACTTCCTTGATCTTTTTTGAAGCGGTGTACGCCGCCAACGCCCACAACCCCATAACCGAAATAAAAAAAGCCAGTCCTGTAAAAATGCCAACAATTTGCCCAAAGCGCTTGTCGGTTTTATACTGGCTGTCAAAAAACTGGTCAAGGAAGAAGTAATCGAAACTGGCTTCGGGAAAATATGATTCCCAGCGGTCTCTGGTCAGCTGCAGCGTAGCATCATAATTTGCTTGATTCGTCTTGATGGCGATGTATTTCAGTGGAACCCAAGATAGCCGTCCGTTCATAATAAACATGATGGGCGTATGCGCATTGTTAAGTCCACGCTGGTGCCAATTTTTCACCACACCGATAATCTTTACCGGATCTGCCTCGCCTTCCAGCATCACCTTTTGTCCAAGGGCATCTTCGGGCTTTTCGATACCCAGCAAAGCCATGGCCGACTGATTGATGAGGAGGTTTTCGCGTTCGTTGCCAAATCCCCGCTGGAATGAGCGTCCGGCGAGCAACTCAAAATCGAAGGTTTCAAAATAATTGTCATCCACAGATAACATTTCATACAGGCGGTACTGATCTTCGGCAACGCCCTGCAACCGGTTCGATGCAAAATAAGCGACTTCCATACCCGGCACGGCATCAGTCAGCGTAACGCGGCTAATCTCCGCTTCGTGCTCCAAATTATCGGCAAACATCGCCACCCGCTGGTCGAGGTTTTCCCTGCTAACGGGGAATTTCAAAACAATGGTCTGGTCGAGAGCCACTCCCAAGGGCTGTCTTTGCATAAAACTAACTTGTCTGAAGACGATAAACGTCCCGCAAATCAGGAACAAGGCCGCCGCAAACTGAAAAACCACCAAAGCTTGCCGGGTTATTCCGGCTGAGCCGGAGTTGAAATAATTGCCCTTTAAGATAATGGCTGGTTTGACGCGCGTCATGATAAAAGCCGGGTAAAATCCCGACAGGAGAATGCCAGCCAACAAAACGGCTGTGGCGGAAAGCCAGAATACTGGTTGCTTCAGAATGAACAGGCCAATGTCTTCGCCGATGATCTGATTGAAAACGGGCTTTAATGCAAAAACCAAAACCGCGGCCAGCAAAATGGCAACCAGGTTCACCAGCCACGATTCGGTCAAATACTGTTGAACCAGTTGGTGGCGATGGGCTCCGACAACCTTCCGCACGCCCACGTCTTTCGCCCGTTCCATTGATCGCGCCGTGGTCAGGTTAATATAGTTGATCCAGGCAGTGAGCAAAATAACCACGGCGATCAGGATCAGCGTGATCAACGACTTCCTGTTTCCTTTGGTTTCTTTTTCGTACTGTTTCTGAGGGTTCAGGTGGATTTCATCGAGCGGCACCAGCGACACCGCCCAGGTTTTGTTCCGCAGCACATCGCTGGTTTTATATTTCTCTGCCATCTCCGGGAAATCGGCTTCAATTTCCTTCGGGTCTTTCTCCGGCGACAAAAGCAAGTACGTATATGCTTCATGCAACAGCCAAAAATCTTTCATCCAGTTGGGCAATGTTTCGTACGAAATGAGATAATCAAACCGGATGTGCGAATTCTTGGGAAAGTTTTCCAGCACGCCGGTCACCTCACATTCGCGAAAGCTGGAGCCGGAAGCAAAAGTCAACAGTTGCCCAATGGGGTTTTCACCCTTAAAGAAACGACGCGCCACATCCTCCGTAATCACAACCGTATTCGGAAGGCTTAGCTGGTCGTTGGCAGCGCCATCTTTCAGTTTGAAATCGAAAATCGAAAAAAACGATGGCCCGGCATAGGCTATCCCATTTTCGCGCATCCGCTTCTCTCTGTAAATCACTGTTTGTTCGGTATTCTGCACGCCTATTCGCACGTAATCTTCAATACCGGTCATTTCATCGCTGATTCCCTTGCCATAGCCAAACGAGCTTGTACCCCAGTCATCGGTTAACTCACCACCTTCGTAAAACCGGCTTTCAACCCGGTAAATACGATCACGCTTGGTGTGCATCTTATCAAAACTAAACTCGAAACTCACATAGTTGAGAATAAGCACAGCTACCGTCAGGCCAATAGACAAACCCAAGAGGTTGATGATGGAAAATACTTTATTTTTTGTCTGATTTCGAAACGCGATTTTTAAGTAGTGTCGCAGCATGGTAATTTCTTCGTTTGTTAGTCATTCAAAATTGCGTCACCACCTGCCTGGCATCATTTCTGATTAATGCGTCCTCTAGCCGAACAATCCGTTTGCCATATCCTGCAAATTTTTCGTTGTGGGTCACCTGAATGATGGTCATTCCTTCCTGGTTCAGGTTCTTCAAAACATCCATAATCATTTCGCCCTGTGTTGAATGCAGGTTGCCGGTGGGTTCATCGGCCAGCAAGAGTTTTGGCTTGCCAATAATGGCGCGGGCAATACCCACCAATTGTTGTTGCCCGCCCGACAGTTGTTGTGGAAACAGGTCTTTTTTGGCTACCATATTGAAGCGGTCGAGCAGGTCGGCCACCATCGCCTGGCGGTCACGCCTTTTCACCCCTTTGTAGATCAGTGGAGTCTCGATGTTTTCATACACGGTCATTTCCTCGATCAGGTGGTAAGCCTGAAAAATAAATCCCATGAAATTACGGTGATATTCAACTTTAGCCTTTTCCTTTAGGTCGAGTAATGATTTATCGTGCAGCAAATAATCTCCGGCCGATGGAGCATCAAGCAATCCAATAATATTCAGCAAGGTTGACTTGCCCGAACCACTTGGTCCCATAATACTTAGGAATTCGCCTTCCTGTACTTCCATGCTAACAGACTTAAGAACAAAAGTCCGCTGAAACTTTGAATCGTAATACTTGTCAATGTTGGATAAATGTATCATAATATTAAATTTTTATTTTACATATCAATTTATTCATATCGGAGTGCCTCAACCGGATTCCTAGTAGCTGCTCTCCAACTTTGCCAACTTACAGTCAACAACGCAATTCCCAGAGCCAGCGCCCCCGACAGGGCAAAAATCCACCAACTTAAAGTGGTTTTGTAGGCAAAGTTTTCAAGCCATCTGCTCATGACGTAATATGCAATGGGTGTAGCAATGACAAAAGCAATGGTTACCCATTTTACAAAGTCTTTATTGAGCATCGTGAGTATTTCAGAAATGCTGGCGCCGTTAACTTTCCGGATGCCGATTTCTTTGGTGCGCTGTTGCGAAATAAACAATGCCAGTGCACTGATTCCAAGGATGCTGATTAAAATGCCGATGATTGAAAATGCGAGAAGTATCCTGCTTAAAATGGTTTCCGCCTTGTACTGAGATGCAATGGTTTCGTCAATAAAGAAAAAATCGAATTCCTGCCCAGGATAGTGAGTGTTCCAGGCTTCCCTGATTTTGTCAATTCCTGCACGAAGATTTCCGGGATTAAAACGAACATGAATAAATCGTGCACTGCTTCTCGATTCATCTAGCCAAAATGCAAAGTCGCCAACTGCCTCGTGTGCCGAACTGTAATGAAAATCTTTGGCCACTCCAAGAAAATTAATACGGGTCTGGTCCGATTCCAGTGGCTGTGATTCACTAAAAGCTTCTAAGGCATCCATACTTCCGTGTCTCTCCAGTAGCCGTTTATACAAATGATTATTGATTACCATCCCGCGCACCGTATCAGCCGATGGACTAATCCAGTTTTCCAAAAGCTGAATATTCATGGTTTTCAGGTAATTGTAATTGGCAAAAACAAAACCTGCTGTTCCGTCAATTCCTAAACCTTCTAAAGGAAAGCCCTGTGACGGATAACCAAAATGTTGCGCTGTCATTCCAACCGAAACAACCTGACTTTGTTTTTCTAACTCGCGTGCAAAAATTGCTGGGTCTTTCGAGAAATCTTTCAGGTTCAGGACAACCACATTTTCTTTATCGAAACCCAGCGGTTGATTTAATACAAAGCTGAGCTGTTTGTTCACCAAAAAAGTGGACGACATGATAATAATCACGATGGTAATTTGTAAAACGAGCAACGATTCCAGGATATGATTTCCCGAATAATTGATTTTTTCGGAAAGAATATCGATGGCAGACAATTTTCCCAAAAGAAAGAATCCGACAAAAATGGCGGTTAATCCCAGACAAAAACCCAACACCAAAAGTACACTCAGGTAAA
This sequence comes from Sunxiuqinia sp., assembly GCF_055140945.1. NCBI lineage: Bacteria > Pseudomonadati > Bacteroidota > Bacteroidia > Marinilabiliales > Prolixibacteraceae > Sunxiuqinia > Sunxiuqinia sp. The sequence continues at coordinate 83,742 of NZ_JBSQYS010000016.1, read as the reverse complement.
CTGCAGGTTCGGAATAATAAATATTAAAGTCGATTTCAAAAAACCGGTTGATATAAGGTTTTATGATTTCGATGAGCCCCAATGCAAGAAGTATGGAAACCAGGCAAAACAGAAACACTTCGGACAAAATCTGGACGGTTAATTGGCTTTGCGTGGCGCCAATTGATTTTTTCAACCCCAGTTCTTTCGACCGTTTTATTAGTTTGGCTATGGTGAGATTAACAAAATTGAGCAGCGAAACCAGTAAAATGACAAATGAAATGATTACAAATAACCCGATATTTATTTTGCTTGAACTCTCTTTTAATTCAAAACGAAAATCCGATTTTAAATGAATATCGTCCATCGGCACCAACTGAAATTGATACGCTTTTGGTCCCCGGGTTTGTTTCAAATTGCTGGTATCGAAGAAGCTTAATAATTTGTCCTCAATTTGTTTTGGCGAGGATGTTTTATTCAATCTAATATAGTTGTAAACCCATTGAGTTTTCTGATTGGGCTGCGCTTCATATCTTTCCTGCAAACCTCCTTTTTGTGAAAGCAGCAGTTCGTAGTTGAAATGCGTTTTCGGGTGCGTGTTTTTTACAATCCCGCGGATTTCGTAATCCCCCACATTTCGTGCATATTGCAAAGCTTCGATAGTAATTGTTTTTCCAACAGGATTTTCGTTTTTAAAATATTTGTCGGCAAAATCCTCGGTAACAAACACGGTGTTGGGTTTCGAAACTTCCGATAAATCTCCCATTTTTGATTGTACCGAAAACATTTCGATAAAACTTTCGTCAACCGACATGATATCGTTCTGCTGAAACGTTTGTTCACCCATTTTTATGGTTCCCACTTTGCAGTGCGAAAACTGAGTGGATTTTTCAATTTCCGGAATTGTTGCAGTGGCGGGATGAATTATTCCCAGACTTCGCGCCCATGGAGTTTCTTCCCGGCCTTCTGGAATGGAAGTCACCCGGTAAATTCGTTCGTGGTCGGCAAAATGTTTATCGAAGCTTTTTTCGTTTGAAACATACAAAAACAGAATCAGAAATGAGGCAATTCCGATAACCAATCCGACTATGCTAATGGTGGAAAGAGCTTTGTCCTGACAAATTCTGCGGACAATTAATTTAATGTTGTATCCAATCATTTATTGTTGTTTTTGTAGTTTCAAATTGGCTGAGCCACGATTTGTCTGATGTTTCTCTGCCCTCAAACGCTGTCCTGTCTAGCAGGCGCCGAGATGTTTTTCTGATCTTTACCCAAATAATCATCGTAATCCTTTCATCTGTTTAATCATATCTTGTCCAGATTTGTCGGGAGTCCCGACATTTTATTCATACCGCAAAGCTTCAACCGGATTCCTCGTCGCTGCCTTCCAGCTCTGCCAACTCACAGTTAGCAATGCAATTCCCAGTGCAAGCAAACCGGCTAGCGCAAAAATCCACCAACTCAACGAAGTTTTGTAGGCAAAGTTTTCGAGCCATTTGTTCATGGCGTACCAGGCAATGGGCGTGGCAATTAGAGTAGCCGTTAAAATCCAGAACACATAGCCTTTGGAGAAAAGCATCATCACATCAGGAATAGTAGCTCCCAGCACTTTATACACTCCAATTTCTTTGCTCTTTTGTTCAATAGTAAAGGCAGTTAGCCCATACAGTCCCAAACAAGCAATAAAAATAGCCAGTAATGAAAAGTATTTAAATAGTGTTCCCATTCGGGCTTCAGAAAGGTAATTGGCTTTCAGTTTATCATCAAAAAAATAGTAATCGAAATTTTCGTCAGGGAAATAAGATTTCCATGATTGTTTGATATAATCCAAACTTTGAGGCATTGAATTTGGTTTTATTCTTATCGATAAAGCCGTACACCTACTATTAACATTTTCTGGTTCCGGAATAAAAAATATGAGCGGTTCAATTTTGTTGTGAAGCGAACTAAAATGGAAATCATTAGTCACTCCAATAATAGTCCCATTTCTACCCCACATAGACAATTCCTGACCTATTGGGTTTCTAAATCCCATTTCTTTAGCTGCAGTTTCATTGATAACAAATCCATGTGAGAGGTCAGTTGCAAATTCTTTGGAATAGAACCTACCATCTTTCATTTTTAAACCATAAGTTTCGGCAAATTCATCATCAACATTTATAACCCAAGTGCTATATGTTTTCTGTTTTCCTGGCCATTTAACACCTTCAGTATTACCCATTGAATTTAGCTCCATGTTGCCCGACCGAGATACATTTAGAACATTCCCATTTTGCAAGATTTCATTTTTAAAGGCTTGATATTTATTACTGATATCTCCCTTTATTTGTGCACATATTATGTGTTCCTTATTGTAACCCAAATTGGTGTTTTGAATGAACTTAAGCTGATTAGAAATGGTAATTGCACCAATGATAATTATTATAGAAAGTACAAACTGGAAAACAACCAAACCTTTCCGAATATTGGTGCTTTGTGGAGATGAAACAAATTTTCCTTTTAAAACCTTAATCGGTTGGAACCCTGACACAAATAATGCCGGATAAATTCCTGAAATTAAGCTTATTGCTAAAGTAATCCCTAAAAGGACTAGTATAGACTGAGAGCTGTAATATGGAAAAGTGAGCGTTTTTGCCGATAAATAATTGAGAATTGGCAAAGCTACTTGAGCAAGCAGAATAGATATGCACAATGCAATAAAAACCAAAATTAAGGTCTCCACAAAATATTGCTGAATAACCTGTCCTCGCCTGCTGCCGAGTGTTTTTTTAATGCCTACCTCTTTTGAGCGTTTCAACGAAAGGGCATTGGACAGGTTCATATAATTCATACAGGCGATGAGAAGAATAATGGCTGCAATAGCACTAAAAATATAAACGTATTTAATGTCTCCTGTTGAAGTGAAATATTCAACATCGCTGGTATTTAAGTGAATTTTAGTTATCGGAAGAATGGAATAACTTACATCTTCTTCGGGATGATGCTGCAGTTTAACAGCTAGAATTTTTTTCTCGAGTTGAGCGATTGATACATTGTCTTGAGTTCGGATGTAGGTGCGTGGTGCATAGTTGTACCATACGTCCCAATTTATTCCGAAATAATTCATGAATTCAATAGGCAGAATAAGTTCCGACTGGATATGCGAATTATGATGAAGATTCTCAAATACGCCACTTACTTTTAGTAGTTTTTTCTGTCCGAGTATTGTAATAGAAATTGACTTTCCCATTGCATCCTCCTCACCAAAATATTTTTGACTTATTCGTTCTGTAATTAATACAGAATTTGGATCAGCAAAAGCAGTTGAAGGTTCTCCTTTTAAAAGAGGGAAAGAAAATACTTTAAAAAAATGCTTGTCTCCCAGTGAAATAGGTTCAACAAAACTTCGATCTTTATATTGAAAAAGCGAGTTAAACGACTCAGGAAGAGTCATAAAACAAGTGGCTTCCGTAATTTCAGGTAATTTTTCTTTTATAGCAGGCGCTAATAATTTTGAAGTAGCGGCTGCCCGCTTGTCGTTTTGTTGTCGAAATACAATGTGAATATTATCCACATCTTCATGAAAGTTGTCGTAGGACAATTCATCCTGTACCCAAATAGCGATTAGTATAAAACAGCTTAATCCGATAGCAAGACCAAAAATATTGATAAACGCATATTTTTTATGGTTTATTAAACTTCGTAAGGCGATAATAAAATTCTTTTTTATCATGATTTGGTTCCTCCAATATTGTATTCTATTGGAAATTTATATTGGTTTCCAATAAGCTTTTCTCTTAGATTTTTTACTCATACCTCAACGCCTCCACCGGGTTTCTCGTAGCCGCCCGCCAGCTTTGCCAACTCACCGTCAGCAACGCAATTCCCAATGCCAACAAACCCGCCAAGGCAAAAATCCACCAGCTTAGTTCGGTTTTGTAGGCAAAGTTTTCGAGCCATTTATTCATGGCGTACCAGGCAATGGGCGTGGCAATCACAAATGCAATGGCTACCCATTTGACAAAGTCTTTGTTGAGCATCGTGAGTATTTCTGAAATGCGGGCGCCGTTTACTTTGCGGATGCCGATTTCTTTGGTACGTTTAACGGCGGAAAATTTGGATAAGCCAAGTAGCCCTAAACACGACAATATTAACGCCATTAAAGAATAAATTTTAATCGCTTTTGCCTGTTTCTCTTCCCGTTGATACATTTTATTGATCCAATCGTCATAAAATACCGGATCGAAATCAATCCCAGGTTCAAACTCTTTCAATGTATGACTAATTATTCCAAGGGTTCCCGGAATATCATTCCCAGAAATACGGATGTTTAAATGGCTTATTTCTTCCGGGTTATATCTAAGCTGTATAAAGCCCAGTTCGGTGTACATTTTTTTAAAATGAAAATCTTGAACCACGCCAATGACTTTAGAACCCCAAATGGTTTTACCCTCAATATTATTTAGCTGAAGATATTTATACGTTTTCTCATTAATAATGCAAACATCCTTATCTGTTTGGCGAAAATTTCTGCCCAGTATCACTTTGAGTCCAAATGTAGAAAGAAAAGAAGTATCTGTATTCAAATGGGCAATATCTTCAATCCTATATTCGATACTGTCATTTTTCCAGGAACCCGATCCGGAAGAATATATTGCAAATGGCATTCCATGGGTACCAGACACATGAACGATATTCGGATGTTTCAAGAGTTTCTCTTTGATAACATCAGCTTTATGGTTGGTTTTTCCCTGAAGTCCAACCTCCAACAAATACTCTTTATTAAACCCAACGTCTTTTGTCTTCACATACCTAATTTGCTTGATGATCACCATCAACCCGATAATCAGACACAAGGTAACAGTAAGCTGAACTGTATTGTAAACGCCACGGATATTTGAATTTTTTAACCTCACGTTTCTTTGCAGCAAATCAATCGGATTGAATTTAGTGACTGCCAGTGCTGGGATGATGCCGGTTAGCCCACCTACAAACACAAAAATGAAACTAATAGCCAGTAGGATCTGGGGAGTTTTTATGGCATCGAAAACATTTATTTCTCGGTTAAACAGTTCTTCAAATAATGGAGAAATCAATGTGGCTATGCCAATACCTAAAAGTAATGCGACAAAACAGGAGAAATAAGATTCCTGCAAAAAGTGCCAGAAAATAGAACTGTTCCGTGCTCCAGATGTCTTCCGGATGCATATTTCCTTGTGACGCTCATTATTAAAGGCCGTAGTGAGATTGATATAATTTAAAATTGCCAAAAGAAGAATAACAATTGCAATCCACGAAAGGAGCCTGATCATGCCAAGGTTGGCGTGGTTAAACTGGTCATTATTCCCATTCACATCAAAGTAAACCTCTTTAAACGGTTGTATTTTCAGATGTGTTTCTTTATAACCCTCGTAAGGTATTAGTATATCCGCAATCTTCATTTCAGTTTTAGCGGGAATGGCCTTCGGGTTCAGGACAAAAATAGCATCAAACATTTTATATGACTCCTCGTTATACCCCCTGGTTGATCCAAATAGTTGTTGGTTCAAATTGAAAATGGCATCATACTTCAGCGAACTTGTTTGAGGAGGGTCAGCAATAACCGCTTTGACTTCCTTTTTTTCCTTGTTGCCAAACTCCAAAACTTCGCCGATCGGATTTTTATCAGCAAACACCTTCTTGGCAAAACTTTCTGTTACCAGCACATCGGTTTTTGATTCCAGCAATCCTTTCCGTTCCCCGCGAATAACATCAATGGAAAATACATTCAAAAACGCTTTATTCGTGCTAATAACTTTTGCGCTCTTCTTTTCGCCATGATATCCATAAAGTGTCCCATTAGTATTAATCAAGCATAATTCCTCAATCTCCGGTGCTGTTTTTAAAATAGTTTGATAAATACGTTGAGGAATTTGGGCTGTGCCATCGGCTTGTCTGATCCGGTACATCTTATTGATATTCGGCAAGTGCCTGTCAACACTTTTTTCTTCCAAAATGTATGTGACAATCAATACCAACACAGCCAAACTAATTGCAAAACCTCCAATCGTGATTATATAAATCAGCTTTTGATTTTTTAAGTTTCTGAGGTAGGATTTAATTGGGTTTGCCATTTTTTCGTTGATTACCAGTTAATTTTTATCTCTTTTATCGTTTTATAAATGCTGTCAGATCCGTCAGCTGCCGGGCACTGGCAGTTTTTCACTTTTGCGCTTGCTTGCCTAGTCAGGGTTTCACTCGAAGTGAAGCCCTGACTATTCATACCTCAACGCCTCAACCGGGTTCCTCGTCGCCACTTTCCAATTGTCTGAACTCCCGATAAACCAGGACAAGCTTTGATTCTCCTGATTTATTGATCGACTTTGATTATTTTCTGCTCTCTTAATCATGCTAATCCTTTAATCACAAAAATCATAGTTCAGACCTTCTTTCCCCCCTCCTTCGGAGGGGCTGGGGGATGCTTTTCCTACAACAGCATTTCCCCCAACTGCATCTTCAATTCTTCGGTTATCACTTGTCCGTCGAAGAGGTTGATGACACGGTGGGCAAATTCGGAGTCGTGCAGCGAGTGGGTTACCATCACGATGGTGGTGCCTTCGCGGTTGAGTTCAGTCAGCAGGTTCATCACTTCCAATCCGTTTTTCGAGTCGAGGTTACCGGTGGGCTCATCCGCCAAGATCAGCTTGGGGTTGGCCACCACGGCACGGGCAATAGCCACACGTTGCTGCTGTCCGCCGGAAAGCTGCTGCGGAAAATGCTTGCGCCGGTGGCTGATCTTCATGCGTTCGAGCACTTTTTCGACCATCTCTTTGCGCTCGCGGGCTTTCAGCTTCAGGTAGATGAGCGGAAGCTCCACGTTTTCATACACGTTTAGCTCGTCAATCAGGTTGAAACTCTGGAACACAAAGCCGATGTTCCCTTTGCGGAGCTGGGTGCGGTTGCGTTCTTTTAACTGCCCGACTTCTTTTCCGTCGAAAAAATACTCCCCGCCAGTGGGGTTGTCGAGCAAGCCGACGATGTTGAGCAAGGTTGACTTGCCGCATCCCGATGGGCCCATAATGGCTACAAATTCGCCCCGCTGAATATGCAGGGTAACATTATCCAACGCACTGGTTTCAATCTCTTCCGTGCGGAATACTTTGGTTAAGTTTACTGTTTTTATCATTTTTTCTCTTTATTGGTTGAATGGTTACAAGGTCATAGGGTAAATGGTATTAGGTTTGCCGGGCATTTCCTTGTCTTAAAATCTACCCTTTCACCTTACCACCTTTTTCCCTGATACGCTCTCTATATGTTATCATTTTTTGAATCATCGCTGAAAGAACTATAGTCCTCTCAATAAGCGATTCATCATTCTCAATCAAATTAATCTTGTTGGCAATAATTAATTGAGTTCTTAGCTCAGCACATGATCCTTTTGCTATTTTCAGAAATCGAATAAACTCGTTATTCGACTGACGATCAAACCCCTCTGAGATATTTGAAGGAATAGAGACCGCAGATCTTTGAATTTGATCTCTAAGTCCAAAATCATTACATGACTTAAGCAAAGAATAAACCTCAACTGCCATGTTCACTCCTTCTTTCCAAATCTTTAAATCTTCGAATTTCTCTATTCTATTTTCCATTATTACATAGTATTAGGATGAATAAATAAAAGATACAAAGTTTTCACCTTTTTACCTTTTACCATTCTACCCTGTCACCTTACTTAAATGCAATCTTATCATTATCACCAAACAAGTCGTAGCTGGAGGTGATGACCTGCTCGCCCGGCTGAAGTCCCTCTATTACCTCGTAATATTGCGGATTTTGCTTGCCAATACGAATGGAGCGTTTTACTGCTTCGGTGCCATCGTCATTTAACACAAATACCCATTGTCCGCCGGTGCTTTGGAAAAACCCGCCACGTGGCAACAGCACTGCCTTCTCGGGCTGCCCCAACTCTAACTTGGTATGATAAGTTTGTCCGGTGCGAATGTTGTCCGGCTTCTCGCCTTCAAAAATTAGATCAATCTCAAACTGTCCTTCCCGAACTTCTGGGTATACTTTCTTTACCATGAGTTGATACTCAACACCTCCCCGATCGAAAGAAGAGTTCAGCCCACGACGCACCCGGTCGATATAATGTTCGTCTATCAGTGCATTGATTTTGAAATCAGTCAGAATGTGGAGCATTCCCAGCCGTTGTCCCCTCGAAATGGACTCTCCAATTTCGGCATTTAACAGCCCCAGCTGACCATCAGCAGGTGCTTTTACATTTAGGTTTTCTAATCGATGGCGAGCCATCGACAGGTTTAGTCGCATATTCTCCAAACTCTCATCCATGTTCTTCTTTTGATTGGTACGAAAAATTGAATCCTGCGTAAATTTCTGATAGGTTAATGCCTTTTCTTTTAAAGAGAGTTCAAAATCTTCCTTCACTTGCAAGTATTCTTCTTTGGCAATTAAATCCTCTTTGTACAAAGCATCGTACTGCTTGTATTTCCTTTCAGCCTGAATAATCTTAAGATCGACCTGCATTTTGGAACGCTGATTTTCAATTTGCTGCTGTTCAATACTAATCTGCGTATTTCTCAATTCGTTTGCCTGGTAAGCCAGTTGCGATTCGCTGTTCATTATTGTTGTATTCAAATCGCTATTTTTTAACCGAAGAATAACATCCCCTTTTTTCACCATTTCTCCTTCTTCAATCAAAATCTCCTCTACTTTTCCTCCTTCTTCAACATCAAGGTAAATGGTTGTAATCGGCTCTACCTGCCCAATAATGGTGATGTAATCGTTAAACTGACCATCCTCAACAGTGCTAACTGTAAGCTTATCCTTTTCTGCCCGAAATACCGATTGATGATCACCAAATCCAATCTGATAAATTAGAAACACCAGCAACAAAAGTCCTCCTGCTATGTAAAAGTGCTTCTTCTTGAGTCCCTTTTTCTTTTCAATAACCTTGTCCATCGACATAACTAGTAATTTTAAATTCCTGTTATAAATCTGTTAACCATCATCCCAAACTTGTTTAGGGATCTGCTTCGGTTAAAGACCACTCCTGAAATAAATTCAGAGTGACTTCTTCATTTGGGATTGTTCTTTGCTCCATCCTCTCTGTTCTCTGCCCGCTACTCCCAAAACCGAATACCTTTGTAGAAATCAAGTGTTTTATTTTTGATTTCCCATTGAAGTTTTGCAAATAACAATTGCCCTTTTGCTTCAGCCATCCGATTTTTTACGGTCAACAGTTCGATCACATTAATCAGTCCTTCATCATATTTTCGTTGCGCTACTTTAAAAGCCAAACGTTCCGCATCAACTTGCTTTTCGGTTTGAATATACTCACGAAACAAAGCTTTCAATTCGCGGACGTTGTTATGCAATTCGTAATAAACTGTTTGCATGTAACTATCCAATTCTACCTGTGCTTGCTCCTTAGCCAACTTAGCCTGCCTAAACTGATTGCGTCGTTGGTTTTTCTGAAAAACAGGAATGGAAAGTGAAGCTCCGAGATATTGTCCCATATTGTTCTCAATCTGATCTGCAAACGGAATAACCACTCCCTGATCATTCTTGTACGTTTCATAGTAACCGGTACTCACAGAGCCATTCAAATAGATTGATGGTAAGAATTGTCCTCTGGCAATAGCCACCTCTTTAGCCGCAGCCTGTAGTTCGGTCTCGGCAATTTTTACATAAGGAGAATTCTCAACATAAAAAGAAAAAAGAGAGTCAGGATCAACCGATAAATTACCGGCGACAACTGACTCTCCTGCATTGACTTCAAACCGATCCAATCTATTGGCCGGCAAATTCATCGTCTGCCCGAGTACCAACCTTGTTTCTTCTTGTTTGTTTTCTGACTGTATCAGGTTAAGCCTTTCTTTCTCGTAATTGGCCTGCATCTCAGCCAAATCCGATTTGGCTTTTAAGCCTGTTTTTACCAATGTTTGAGTTTTCTCCAGATTGTATTCGGACAAATTCAGTTGCTCACGCGAAATTTCAACCACCCCCTGATAATAAATCATGTTGAAATAAGCCATCAATATGTTGAAGGCAAGATCATCTTCATGATTAACTTTCCTCCATTCAGCAACCTCGCGCCTGTATTTTGCATAGGCGATCTGGTTTTTTAAGATAAAACCTCTAAACAGGGTAAGTGAAGCACTCAGACTGTTTGCATTGCTGAAATTTTGGGTATTGGTTACAGTGCTGGAATAATTATCCACCGTACGCCCAAAGCTAACTCCGGCTGAAGAAGATGCTGAAATTGAAGGCAACAAATTAAACTTAGACTGCTGGGCGTCAATTTGAGCCGATTGTTCAACTAATCCAAGCCCCTGATGCGTTAGGTTATGCTCCAGCGCATAATTGATGCACTCATTCAAACTCCATTTATCCTGAGCTTTTACATTTCCAAACAGGGAAACAAGTCCGAACATCAGTAAATATATTCTTATCAATCTCATATTTTCTGTTTTCAACACAGTCATCATAGCGATTACAGTGCCAAAATACCAACAAGTTAAACATCAGCACATTGGAATACGAAAGCCATTGAAATTGTAAAATATATTGACAAGAGACTGTAAAATTATTTGACAGACTATTGCGATTCATTTACGGGTCATCTAATTTTGAAATAAAAATGGCCACGGGAAACATCCTCATTGTTGACGATAATAAAAGTGTATTGAGCGCACTCGAAATTTTACTTTCGAATGAGTTTGATCTGGTCAATTGTCTATCAAATCCCAATCTGATTACGACAGAATTACGAAAAAATCAGTACCACTTGGTTTTGCTCGATATGAATTTCAAAGCTGGCGTTAACACCGGAAACGAAGGTATTTTCTGGCTCAACCAAATCAAGGAAAATCACCCGGAAATTTCAGTTGTTCTGATTACCGCTTATGGCGATGTAGAACTGGCCGTTAAAGCGTTGAAATCGGGAGCTACTGATTTCATTCTGAAACCTTGGGACAACACCAAACTGTTGGCAACCATCCGCTCGTCCATCCAGTTGAGCATGTCGCGCGAGGAGGTAAAACACCTGAAATTAAAAGAAAAAGAACTAAAAAAAGTCATCAACCGCGAAGAAAAGTTCATTATTGGTTCGTCACCCGAATTGATGCATGTTTTGAAGATTGTGCGAAAAGTAGCCAAAACTGACACCAACGTGCTGATTACTGGCGAAAATGGAACCGGAAAAGAGCTCATTGCACGGGAAATTCACCGCCTGTCGAACCGGAAAAATGAGATGCTGGTTGATGTGGACATGGGGGCTGTAAGCGAATCGCTGTTTGAAAGCGAACTGTTTGGCCACGCAAAAGGAGCCTTTACCGATGCTCGCGAGAACCGCTCAGGGAAATTTGAAGTCGCCAACAAAGGGTCACTTTTTCTGGATGAAATTGGGAACCTCTCCTTTCATTTGCAAGCCAAACTTTTGGCAGCCATTCAAAATCGCGAGATCACCCGTATTGGATCCAACCATACTATCCCCGTTGACATCAGGCTGATTTGTGCCACCAATAAAAACCTGCCCGAGTTGGTTGAAAAAGGCCTCTTTCGCGAAGATCTGCTTTACCGCATTAACACTATTCAGATTGAAGTTCCTCCCTTGCGAGATCGCGGAAACGACATTCTGGTTTTAGCCGATTTCTTTTTGAAAAAATACGCTTATAAATACGACAAAGCATCATTAAAACTGAACAACCAAGCGCAGGATAAATTACTGAAATACCATTGGCCCGGAAACATTCGTGAACTGGAGCACAGCATTGAAAAAGCCGTCATTCTGAGTGAAAACAACATCCTGAAAGCCGACGACTTTTTCCTTCGTCCGGTAACCGGAATAAAAAACGAGAACGACACGCTTAGGCTCGAAGAAATGGAAAAACGCATGATCGTCCTTGCGCTGGATAAAAACCCCGGCAATGTGACTGCCGCTGCCGACCAACTCGGCATCACCCGACAAACGCTTTATAATAAAATGAAAAAATTCCAGATCGGATGAAACAGTCATTTTTAATTAATATTCTGAGTCGGCTGCTGCTAATTATTGCCATAGCAGTCGGAATTGGCTGGGCCTTTTTTAGTGCCAATCAGCTAATAATCGGAATTGTGCTGTCACTATTTTTGGTTATTCTTCTCTTCAATGTACTTCACTATCAGAATCGGGTAAACGAGCGAATCAATTATTTCTTTGAGGCCGTTAAAAATGAAGATTTCAGCCTGGCATTTCCTGCCCACAAAAACGACAAAATCATTCAGGAGCTGAATACGCACCTGGCCGATGTAAATAAGCAAATCCAGCTGATTCAAATGAAGAATCACCAGCAGGAACAGTATTTCCGGGCCTTGATTGAACAGGTAGGAATCGGCATTTTATCGTATGACGAAAACGGCTTCGTGGTCCACGCCAACAGTGCCTTGAAAAAATTGCTCGGATTAGGACAATTTACTCATCTCAAACAGCTGGAAAAAGTGGACAACAAACTCGCACAACTATTACCGCAGATTCAGCAAAACGGGCAACGACTGATTTCGTTCAACAACAAGCAGGGAAAGGTCAATGTATCGATTAAAGCCAGCACTTTTCAGAATAAAAATAAGACCATGACCTTGCTTTCGGTGCAGGACATTAACAAAGAGCTGGATGAAAAAGAGCTGGATTCCTGGATGCGACTGATTCGAGTGCTCACTCACGAAATTATGAACTCCATCGCCCCGGTTACTTCTCTCTCTGAAAGCTTGAGCAATTTTTTCACCAAAGAGGGTCAGCCAATTTCGCCTGCCGAAATCAACGAGAAAATGATTAACACAACGATCCGTGGACTGGAAGTGATCAAAGAGCAAGGCAACGGCTTGATTACGTTTGTTGAATCGTACCGACAGCTAACCCGTTTGCCCAAACCGGAGAAGAAGCTCATTTCAATTGGCGATTTGCTTGAAAAAACGGCTTTGCTACGTCGCTCAAATTTGACCGACAACAAGATCCGAATTAACGTTAATACTCAAGAAAATAAACTGCTATTGCTGGCTGACGAAAAGCTGATTTCACAAGTACTGATCAATCTGGTGAAAAATGCGGTTGAAGCTCTTGAAGGACAAGAAAAGGGTGTCATCGAACTATCGGGCAGAGAAAATCAAAACGGAGAGGTTGAAATTTTGGTTTGTGATAATGGCCCGGGGATTTCACCGGAGTTAATCGACGAAATTTTCGTGCCTTTCTTTACCACGCGCGAAAGTGGTTCGGGCATTGGCCTCAGCCTATCGCGCCAAATCATGCGCATGCACGGCGGAAGCTTAAAAGTAAACTCCATACCAAAAAAAGAAACTTGCTTTATTTTGCAGTTTAGCTGACTATACTCATTGTTGTAATTTTAGAATAAACACTATCTTTGTTTTCGCCTGACTATTAACCTAATATCCGGCTCAATATTCACCTCTCCGAAAAGTAATGGGGGTTACCTTCCGAGAGCATTGAAGTCAACCTATTTATATCGATTTACTGAAACTTTACAACTTTAATACATTACCATGAAAAAGAGAATTTATTTACCGGCAGTGCTGCTTGTGTTAATAGCAACGGCATGCGGAACCGGACAACAAAAACAAAACAACGAATCAATGGGAAACAATCCATTACTATCTGAAAGCAGCTTGCCGTACGGAGCTCCAGATTTTGCAGCAATTAAGACCGAACATTTTCAACCAGCCATCGAGGCCGGAATGAAGGAACAGTTAGAAGAAATCGAAGGAATTGCCAACAATCCGGAAGCCCCTACTTTTGAAAACACCTTGGTTGCCATGGAAAAAAGCGGCCAAACATTGGGGCGCGCTTATGGCGTTTTCGGACTACTCGCAGGTGCTAATACCAGTCCTGAAATTCAGCGCATCGAGGAAGAAGAAGCTCCAAAATTAGCTGCTCACTCGGACGCGATTTTCATGAACGACAAGTTATTTCAACGGGTAAAAACAATTTACGAGCAACGTGAAAGTCTTGATTTAGATGCTGAGTCAGTTAAATTGATTGAATACTATTATCAACGATTTGAAATAGCCGGAGCCAACCTTTCAGACGAAGCCAAAGAAAAGATGAAAGCGCTAAACGCCGAGGAAGCAACCTTGAGCACAAAATTCAGCAACATCATGGTTGCGGCAGCCAAAGCTAGTGCACTGGTGGTTGACTCCAAAGAGGAGCTAGACGGACTGTCGGAAGGTGAAATTGCGGCAGCTGCCCAAAAAGCTGAAGCTGCAGGCCTGGCTGGAAAATACATGATTCCGATTCTGAATACCACACAACAACCAGCATTGCAATCGCTAAAAAACCGCGACACTCGCCAAAAATTGTTCGAAGCATCGTGGAAACGCGCTGAAAAAGGTGACGAAAATGACACCCGCGAACTGATTGAGCGACTGGCCGAACTTCGCATAGAAAAAGCACAACTGATGGGATTCAAAAATTACGCCGAATGGAAATTGCAAAACCAAATGGCTAAAACCCCTGAAGCTGCTGAAGAACTGCTAGGAAAGCTAACAAGCGATGCAACCGCCAAAGCAAAAAAGGAAGCTGCCGACATTCAAAAGCTGATTGACAAACAAAAAGGTGGTTTCAAGCTAGAAGCCTGGGATTGGAACTTCTATTCGGAACAAGTCCGAAAAGAAAAATACGACCTGGATGAAAGTCAGATTAAACCTTATTTTGAGCTGAATAATGTGGTAGAAAACGGTGCGTTTTACGCAGCAACTCAATTGTACGGTATTACTTTTAAAGAACGCAACGACATTCCGGTTTATCAGGATGATGTGCGTGTATTTGAAGTTTTCAACGAAGATGGCTCATCAATCGCTTTGTTTTACACCGACTACTATAAACGCGACAACAAATCGGGTGGAGCCTGGATGGGCAACTTGACTGAACAGTCAAAGTTACTGGGCAATAAACCGGTTATTTATAATGTGTGCAACTTTGCAAAACCAGCACCGGGCGAACCAGCCTTAATCAGCTACGACGATGTAACAACCCTGTTCCACGAGTTTGGTCATGCTTTACATGGCCTGTTTGCCGACCAACAATACCCAAGCTTGTCGGGAACAAACGTATCGCGCGACTTTGTTGAATTACCTTCGCAGTTTAACGAACATTGGGCCTTGTACCCAACCGTATTTGCCAATTACGCTAAGCACTATAAAACAGGCGAACCAATGCCAAAAGAATTGGTGGAAAAAATTAAAAAGTCAGCTACCTTCAACCAAGGTTACGCTTTCTCCGAATTTTTAGCGGCTGCCGTGCTCGATTTGCAATGGCACACCCTTAATGCAGGCGACAAAGTGGAAGACGCCGATGCTTTTGAACTGGCTGCTTTGAAAAAAACCGGCATGTACCTGAAACAAGTTCCTCCACGTTACCGCTCGAGCTATTTTAACCACATTTGGGGTGGCGGCTATTCGGCAGGCTACTACGCATACTGCTGGGCCGAAGTGCTGGACAATGATGCTTTTGCCTGGTTTCAGGAGAACGGCGGTCTGACTCGTGAAAATGGCCAACGTTTCCGCGACATGATCCTTTCCAGAGGAAACACTGAAGACCTTGGGAAAATGTTCCGCGACTTCCGTGGAAGTGATCCTGACATCAAACCACTATTAAAGAAACGTGGCTTGATTTAGTAAATAGTGCAAATAATTTTGTGTCATGTTTCGATTCTTTAACAATTTGTGATAGAAGCGAAACCGAAAATATCAAATAGGTCCGTGACCTTAGTCATCGGTTCAATAAAATGAAAACATAAAAAATCCGGCCTTTTCAGAAAAGGTCGGATTTTATTTGTCCTATATGGATGTGTTTATCGAGCTACGTCCGGGTCTGGCAAGGCGATAGCCAACACCAGGTAAGCCACAATCAAAAGTGGATTCATAAATGCCAATACAGCAAATATTATTCGAACAATAACCGGATCTAACTCCGGATTAATATACTCTGAAAATCCGCCACAAACTCCGGCTATTCTTTTGTCGTATGATTTTGTTAATCGTTTCATGGTATTCTGCTTTTTTAATCTCCAATAGTCATATTCAAACCAATTTCCTGAATTCCTTCAACATCATCGATATCAAATTTGCCAAAAAATGAAATCAAAAATTGCATATCATCGTCAGCTTCGTTCCTTATAAATACGTGAAATTCTTTTGTTTTTCTCTTATTGCCCAGCATCCAGATTTCAGCATTATTATCGTCGTCAACCTCAACAATCCGATTGTAAGCTGAGGGTAGTAGTTTCGAGGCCTTTTTCATAAAATCGGTTCCAGTCAAACTTCCTTTTTCCGGATTGTACGACAAAAAGCGAATCTCATTCAAATCACCTTTAATGGTCTTTCCTTCGTCGTCCAAATCAATATTGAAAGCGTCGGTCATACTTTTGGTAAAAGCAAAGTAGGTAACACCCGGTTTATTTCTGAATGAGTCGAATATCTTGTCTGACTTACTTTGCCCGAATACCGCAACTGTCGATACAAGAAAAAGTAGTCCTAATATGATTTTGAATTGTTTCATATGATTTAAATTGTTTATTTATAAAGTATCATATGGAACTCGCACTTTAATCATTAACTTTTGTGTTTTGACTAAACATGCTCGTTTCATCATTTTATATTTTTTTGGTGTCCTTTCCGGAGATCGCCCCGAAAGTCAATCTCCGAAAATAAAAACACAAGGACACACCATGTGCTAATTGTTTGTTGAATCTTCTTGCAGTTCGCCTGAATCTTCCTGTAACCCAAGCTCAGTCATTTTCCAGTATTTACCCACCATGTCGCCATCCCAGGTATTGGAAGTATTCTCAATATCGTAGATTATTTTTACCAGTTCATCTCCCAGATACACCCTCTTATTATCAGGCACTTTCACCGTAATATCTACTTCTTGCTGCAACCAACGACTACCGTCAGCCAACCGGTAATAGGGGTCAAAATAGATGGTTGAATCGTTCAACTGATACTGATAGACGATTTCCTGAACATTATCTTTTGCCTCTTCGGAGCTCGCTCCGCGCGACTTTTTACGCACCAGAATCACGAAATCATCGGTATTGCTTCGTTCCACATCCAGGCGAGGTCTCCCAAGTAATGTCGTTTCTCCATTTTCAGTAATCACTTTCATCCGATCAAGATCCACATAGTAATTATGGCGTCCACTGTAGTTGTCATCAGCCAACTTCAAATACAGGGTTTGGCAACTGTCGCATTCTACTTTATTACTTTCTGTTACGGTTGTTTGCTTACTGTAATTATCTACTTGAGCAAGCGAAACAACAATCACGGTAACCAGCGCAACCAGCCAAACACCTAGTGTTCCTAAAAAGATTACCTTATTATTAGTATTATAGCGAAACACCATTTTAGTACCGATAAATAATATCCCGAGTAATGGAATACCAACTAAAAAGCCAATGGCAATTAGTAAAATGGTTAACGAACCGGGGCTAATAAAGTAATTGGCGATTCCTGGAACATAGAATTCAGGTCCTATTCCGGCAATCCATGGAGCAGCCTCCATAAAGGAATGACCGACAATCATAGAAGTCAGAAAAGTGATTAGAGAGATAAAACCGAATAAAATCATCAATACTCCAAAAATGATGATGAGTACTTTCAAGCTTACCCGAAGAACGCTGTATAGAACATCGCCAAAACGGCCGGCATTCTCTTTTCCTTTATTATAAGAATCAGAGCTTTTAAATTTTTTGTAGCTGGCTTTTACTTCATCTACTTCTTCTTTGATCGATTTTTCAATGTTTGAAACGGTAGCTTCCTGTCCCCTCATTTCCAACTTTTGAGCCGTTGTACGAGCCTTTGGTACTGCAATCCACAGTAACAAGTATACTGGAATAATGACCCCACTTGTCACAAATATTAATATAAAAGTAATAATTCGAAGGATGACTGGATCGATCCCAAAGTATGCACCCATTCCACCACAAACACCTCCGAAAACACGGCTGTCCGGGTCACGATACATACGTCTTTTGGTTTTTCCGGTTGTGGTATGGGTTTTACTTTCAGCCTTCGGACCTGTCTCTTCTGTTTCGTCGTCATCAATCTCACCTTCCATGAAGTCTTCTGGTTTACCCATTCTTGCTATCACTTCATCAACCCATGACTCCTGAATCACATTTTTGTCACCCTTTTCCATCTTTTCGTTGAAAAGTTCAGCGATTCGGGTTTCAATGTCCTGTAATATCTCACGACCTTCTTCGTTTGGACCAAAATGCTGATTGAGCATTTGCAAATAGTTCTGCAGTTTTTGGTAAGCATCTTCGTCAATGTGAAAAACGCTGCCGCTAATATTAATTGTAAATGTCTTTTTCATCTCTGTGTGTTTTTGTGCGTTTGTGCTTTTGTTTTCCGTATTGTTTGTTACGATTTGCTTTTCTTAATAGTACCAACAGCTTCAACCAATTCGCTCCACGATTTTCCCAGTTCAACAACGAACTCATTTCCGACTTCTGTCAATTCATAGTACTTCCGTGGTGGTCCCTGGGTCGATTCTTCCCATTTGTAAGCCAGCAAACCGGCATTTTTCAAACGGGTTAGCAAGGGGTAAAGGGTTCCTTCAACTACGATCATTTTCGAATTTTTCAACTCGTCAATAATATCGCTGGCGTAAAGAGGTTTACCATCGAGTACTAATAAGATGCAGTACTCCAAAACCCCTTTTCGCATTTGTGCTTTTGTATTCTCGATCTTCATAATTCTTCCCTTTCATGTCTGTTTAAAATTGGATCTGTCCGCCGCCCGATAAACTACATTCTCCAGTATTTATCGTTAGTCATCCATGCTTCCAATTTCAATTCTTTGTCTTGATCTGTTGCCAGTGGACTATTGAAGTGACTATCATCTTCCATCCAATCTTCAATCTCAAGACTTTTCTCAGCTTCCGGTGTTGCCATGTTGATAAAAGAACCAAAGTAAACGTCATCGGTCATCCATGTTTCTACGTTCAACTCCGGATCAACAGCTTGCTCGAAATAAAAAGTTGAGCTTGATGCTTCTGTTGGCAAATTACTTTCACCTGCGTTTACATCGGCTGTCGATTCTTCAACCATCAATAAGGCGACTTGTCCAAAACTGTTGTTGGTCAATAACTGCTTCCAAAATCCTTGTGCGCTGACTGTAAAACTAATTAATACAAAACTAATAATTACTGCTGCACTTCTTAACAATACTTTTTCAACTTGATTGTTTCTGTTTTCTGTTTCGTTGTTTTGTGTTTTCATGATTTGGCCTCCTGTGTTTTTGTTTCTGTTTTCTGTTTTCTGATGCTTTTGTTTAATTGCTTTTGCTTTGAGAGCTTATTTGTTTTCTGTTTCTGTCTTTATGACGATTGCTTTTCGTTTTCGTTACACTGTGTATAGAACTTTTTTAAAACTATTTCTATCTTTTACCTTGAATTCGGTATTACAAATATACATACTTTAAATGGTTCCATGCAATACAAAGTACTATAAATTTTTAATTTATTTTTTTAATCTACTTGCTAATACTTCATAATCAGCATACTAAGTCTGTTTTACTCGAGCATATTTTTTTAAACTATTTTGACAAAAATGACTTTTGTCATTTATTATTGTTTATCAGACAGAAATAAGCTGGAGATTTTCTTCTCAAATAAATGGTTATTTGGACGGAAATAGATCCGTTATCCGTCTTTTTTTAGGAAAACACGGTTCCAGCCCGCCTCTCAAATAATTAGATACTTAACTTAAAATTTACGTTCTATTAAAATGTAAAGCATTCCTTTGTTGTGTTTAATTGTGACTAACATTTTCAACCGCGAGGAGTTAATAACATGTTGAAATCTAGTTCATATCTTACAGCAAGATATCATTTATTATGTGTTTGAATTGTAATACATTAAAAGACTTATTTTCCAAAATTATACTCTATGAAAACACAACTTTTAAAAATTACCTTTCTGGCCATACTTGGCCTTAGTTCGCTAATGGCCTTTTCAAAGGGGACACTCCGAGGAACAGTTGTAGATGCCGACACCAATGAGACACTGATTGGTGCATCCATTGTTCTGGAAGGAACCACACGAGGAACAGTCACCGATTTCGACGGGACTTTCAATATTGATATTGAAGCCGGCGAAACTCAGCTTGTGATTAGTTATCTTGGATTTCTCGACAAAAAGATGGCTGTTTCTGTTGTGGACGGACAAACCAAAGATCTTGGCACAATTGCCCTAGACCCAGACGCTGTTGGAATCAATGAAGTGATGGTTTTGGCATCTGTCGGTATTCAGCGTAAAACGCCAGTTGCTATATCAACCATTGATGCTGAATTAGTAACCGAAAAAATAGGAACACAGGAATTTCCTGAAATCCTCCAAACGACCCCCGGGGTTTATGCAACCAAAGAAGGTGGTGGTTTTGGCGATGGGCGATTCAACCTGCGTGGCTTCGACTCACCAAACGTGGCCGTAATGATTAACGGGATTCCTGTTAATGATATGGAATGGGGAGGAATTTACTGGTCAAACTGGATGGGAATGACCGATGTCCTTCGCTCCATGCAGGTACAACGTGGACTGGGAGCCTCGAAGGTCGCCGCACCATCCGTTGGAGGATCAGTAAACATTGTAACTAAAACCACTGATGCCGAAGAGGGTGGTTCATTCTCTACATCCTATGGAAACGATGGTTATCGTAAAGTCTTGTTTTCTGTTTCTTCAGGATTAACCGAAAGTGGCTGGGCATTTTCATTATTAGGGTCAAAAACCTGGGGCGATGGTTACATCCAGGGAACTGAATTTGAAGGTTATTCCTACTTCTTCAACCTTTCAAAACGATTTAATGACAAACACACCTTGTCGCTTACGGGCTTTGGAGCTCCTCAATGGCACAACCAGCGTAGCTCCTTTGACAAGTACACCATTAAAGAATGGCAGCAATTTAAAGAAGAATACCGATTTAATGCAACTTACGGATTTGGAATTGACGGACAGCGAGTCGTTGCTGCTAAGAACTATTACCACAAACCTCAATTTTCATTAAACCACTTTTGGACAATCAACAATATTTCCAGCCTTTCTACCTCACTTTATTATTCTATTGGCGAAGGAGGCGGACGCACTCAACGAGGAAATGAGCGTTCTAGATTATACGGGTCAAATGACGAAGATAGAACAATTAACGGCTACCTTGATTACGCGGCAATCCAACGAGATAATGCCGCAAATATGGAAGGCTCTCAGGCTATTTTAGGTAGTTCAAATAACGGTCATCAATGGATGGGAGCTATTTCAACTTATACTGCTGAACTTACACCAAACATTGATTTTTACGGAGGTGTTGATTTACGCTACTACATTGGAAAACACAACCGTACAGTTACTGATCTACTTGGGGGTGAGTTCTTTATTGATCCTGATCGTGAAAATGTTGCTTACCAGGATGGAAACGAGGATTACATCTATGAAAAACTCTCAACCGGAGATAAGATTTCAAGAGATTATGACGGCCACGTACTTTGGGAAGGACTTTTTGGGCAAGTAGAGTATAATTATAACGACTGGAGCATCTTTTACTCAGGAGCTGTTTCAAACACGACTTACTGGAGATATGACTACATGTACTATGCACCAGGCGAAGAAAAGTCAGATAATATTAGCTTTTTGGGCTGGAGCTCAAAAGGTGGTGCCAACTACAATATCGATGCAAAAAACAATGTATTTACAAACATTGGCTACTTCTCCAGAGCACCGTTTTACTCCAATGTTTTTCTTGCTGATGATGTCAGTAATGAAATTAACGATGGAGCTAAAAACGAGAAAGTGTTCTCAGCCGAGCTTGGATACGGATATAAATCGCGAATTCTTTCGGCCAACTTAAACGTGTACTACACCGAGTGGCAGGACAAATCGCTGGCAGGAGCTCTTGACTCAAGAGATCCCGATGCAGGACGCTACAATGCTGAAGGCGTAAATGCGATTCATAAAGGAGTTGAGCTTGAGGCAAAAGCCAAAATCACCAAAGACCTTACATTAAAAGGAATGCTTTCAATTGGTGACTGGAAATGGGATGAAGACGTTGAAGCCTATGTTTTTAACCGCGATGGACAACTGGTAAATAGCGATGGTGAAATTGTAAACACGATTGAAGAAGCTGACAAAATTGACTTAAATATTGGTGGTGTACATGTGGGTGATGCCGCTCAAACGAATGCTTATCTTGGTATAGATTACAAAGTCATTACCGATCTGAAAATTGGAGTTGATTACAAGTACAACGCACGCTTATATGCCGACCCGGGTAGTATTCGGGATCTTGAAGGAAAAGATACCTGGAAGGTGCCCGGTGCCGGAACCGTTGATGCCAATGCTGTTTATTATTTTACGATTGGCGGATTGAACGCTTCAATTAGAGGAAACGTTCATAACCTGCTTGATAAAGAATATATCTCCGATGCCGACAGCGGTTCATCGGGAACCTGGGAAGATGCACTTGTTTTCTATGGATTTGGAAGAACAGGTTCAGTGTCGCTTAAAATTAAATTTTAATCATCTTGAATAGAAAACATTATGAAAAAACTAATATATCTTTTTGCATTCGCACTAGTCGCGTTTGGTTGCGAAGAATACAACGACCAGTTTGAAGGCTACGATGACAATTCAACTGAATTAGTAGAGAACCTTAGTTATACGTTAACAGACGAAGATTATGAGTCAATTGGAGGAGACCCTGGCGACTACTATAACTTTAGCAGTTACGCTCCGGCTGCTGATTACATTCCAGACTTTCTTGCTGAAAAATACCCCACACTTGATGTAAATTCAGCAGTAAATGTTACTTATAATTATTACAGAGGTGGATTGGATTATCTGGATTATTTAACCGAAGCGACAAGTTATGAATTAACGACAGCCGATTATGACTCGATGGGCGAAGATTCGGGGCAGCCTGGAAAATACAATAACTTCGATTCATCGACACCTCCTGAAGATTACCTGCCTGCATTCTTTACATCCAAGTATCCGGATGCACAAAACGGTAGTTTGGTATTTGTAACCTATGAGTTTTACAGTGGCGGCACAAGTGACGTGAGCGAGTATTATGAATTTGATGGATCAACCTGGGGAGCTATTGAAGTTGATTTGCCGGAAGGCGTTACCAGCTATAGATTAAGCTCAGACGATTATGATTCTATGGGTGAAAATTCAGGACAACCCGGAAAATACAACAACTTCGACTCATCAATGTCTCCCAGCAATTACTTGCCAACATTTCTGTCGTTGAAATTTCCGTATGCCATGGAAGAAAGCACTGTTGCCGTGGTTTACAAATACTATTCCAGTGGATCAACATCGAGCAGAGCTAAACAGTACACAAAAACTGCCGAAGGCTGGAAAGAATACCAAAGCACAATTGAAAAAACAGATCAGTTCCTGAAAACAAGTTCCGGTTGGATTTTTGACCCCTCCGTTCTGCTTACAATGTCATCAGATGATTATCAGATTATTGTTGACTATGTAAAAAGCGAATATGGAAGTGAATACGTTGACAGTTATGGAACTCAGGAATTCTATTTTGGTGCCGGAGCCTATTACGAAAACTTTGACTTTCGGGATGGTAAATTCGACTCCAGCTTTTCTTCTGGATTAGAAGCTGCAAAAGCCGGAATTGCCGAAGCATTATTGCCAATCAAATATCCGAATGCGGTTACTCAGGTTAGCGGAGTTGATGTGATGTACCTTGTCACTATTGCTGCTTACGATGGTGCTGATGCAGAGTACACCCTAAAATTTCAGTGCACGAAAGCGGGCCCTGATCCCCAATTTACTTTTGTCGAATAAAATACACTGATGCTATCAAGGCAAAGACCACCTCATCTTTTTCAGAGGTGGTCTTTTTCTTTATAAAGGAATCAACCGTCATTTAAAAGTTAACCCATTTCGTTTAATTTTATCAGATTCGTTTTGTGCATCACATTAAATAGGATGAAATATGAGATTCAAAATAGCAACACCGTCCATAACAATTCTGGCCATCCTCATCTGCTTTAACTTATCCATTGCTCAACCAGTTGGCTATTACAATGGCACCGAAGACAAAAGCGGAGAAGAACTAAAAACAAGCTTAAATGAGATCATCAGCAACCATGTTGATTTCTCGTACAGTTTTGCAAAAAACATAATCAATTACGCCGATGCTGATCCTGAGAATCCGGACAATGTTATTCTGTTCTACTTGCAGGAATCCCGCGCAGCCAGTAACTATGGAAGTGGTGGCGACTTCGTTAACCGGGAACATGTGTGGGCAAAGTCGCATGGAAACTTTAAAGGAATCTGGCCCATGGATGGAGATGCACACAACCTTCATCCGGCAGATGCTTCAGTGAATGAAGACCGGGGAAATAAAGATTTTGACAACATTCAACCGCAAGGATCGCAGCACCCGGAAGCACTATATTGCTACTATACCGATTCGACCTGGGAACCGGGACCAAAAACCAAAGGGCAAGTAGCCCGAACCTTATTTTATATGGCTACCCGATACGAGGGCGAAGGAGATGAACTGGACCTGGAACTTGTCGACCACAATCACACCTATCCATCGGCACTGCACGGCAATTTGGATGCCTTGCTGCAATGGAATCGCGACTATCCTCCATCGGACTTGGAACGACGCAGAAATGAACGGGTTTTCGAGTCGCAGCAAAACCGCAATCCTTTTATTGATCATCCTGAATTTGCTGATTTTATTTGGGGCAACAAATCTCCATCGGGCATTGAGTTTTCTGAATTTCAAATGGCTCCGGAGTTTCCTTCGATAAACGATGAGTTGACAGTTACCATAAGAATTGAAAGTGAGCAGTCACTACAGACAGTCTCCCTTTTTTGGGGTAATGAATATGCTTCGGAAGATAACCAAGTCAGCATGGAAGCGGATGGTAAAAGCTATTCAGGAACAATCATGCCAACCGGTTTTTCTCCCAACGAGCTTTTACATTTAAAGGTTAATGCCGCCAGCACGGACTC
Source organism: Sunxiuqinia sp. (assembly GCF_055140945.1). Lineage (NCBI taxonomy): Bacteria > Pseudomonadati > Bacteroidota > Bacteroidia > Marinilabiliales > Prolixibacteraceae > Sunxiuqinia > Sunxiuqinia sp. The sequence goes on along the minus strand of NZ_JBSQYS010000016.1, from coordinate 58,751 downwards.
AGTTTACACCTGTCATGTAAGCTATCGCTTTCCAGAAGAAATCAATCCCGAATCAATCACATCCATCAGCGAAGTTCAGGGAACACAACAAGCCAGTCCTCTCCTTGGGCAGGAAGTTACCATTGCCGGACGGATTACGGCCAATTATGATTATTCCTTCTACCTCGAAACCGATGATGCAAAATATAGTGGAATCAATATTTACAATACACTAATACGCGGCAAAGTTGGCGACAGTTTAATTGTGCGTGGTACCATTGAAGAATACAACAATCTGACCGAGATTGGCAATATCAGCTACATATACAATTACAAAACCAACAAGACAATGGCGCCAAAAGTCATTACAACCGCTGACTTTAGCGAAGAATATGAAGGAATGTTAGTCACGGTTAACAAAGTAAGCTTTCAAGATGGGGGTCAAACAATTCCTGACGCAAACACCTCCTTTACCTTTTCAGACCAAGCAGGAACCGGGGTTTTCTTTGTTTCCAGCAGCTCGCGACTAGTTGGCGAAACCCTACCAACCGGGCACATGAACATAACAGGCGTTTTGAGTCAGTATAATCAAACCTACCAGCTACTGCCGCGCGATAAAAACGATTTCCAACTATTAACTGACTCTCGGGAAATACCGCGAGCCACTGAATTTGCTTCAATTTATCCGAATCCGGCATCCGAGATTCTATACATTGAAAGCTCTAAAGAAATCAAGCACATTAAAGTTTTCAGTTTAAGCGGGCAATTGATAAAAGATATAACTGATCAAACCGATCAAATTAGCGTTTCCAATCTTAGCCCGGGCCTTTACTTAATTCATTTAATATCACCCGATGGCCATTCTGACTATGAAAAGTTTCTTAAATCACGCTAAAATTTAAAAACACATAAAAAGGGAGTTGTAGCAGCAGCTCCCTTTTTTTTATCTCATCATAATTTGAAATCTTCAATGATCGTTTACCTTAAAGGTATTCAATAAAACTCGCATACCCACATCAACAAAATTTCACATACTCGCTTCTTATCAGCAAACTCATTACTGTCTGTTTTTAAAAAGATTCCTTATCCTTTCCACCAAATAATTTTCCTTGCTTTTAAAAAATATTTTTGAGAATTTTACTACCTACTAGTACCAACCAGTTGGGCAGTAACTAAAATTAATAAAAATGAAAAGCTACAAACTACTTTCACTACTACTATTTATTTACCTGGGCATCTCATGCTCAAGCAAATATGAAGATGTACCTTTCGAAGAACCTGACCCAAAACCATGGGAAGATCCGGAAATTGTACAAATCAACAAAGAAGCGCCAAGAGCACATTACATTCCCTACGCAACAGCAGAACAGGCCATCGCCGATGAAAAATGGGAATCACCCAAGCTGCTTTCACTCAACGGAACGTGGCAGTTTCATCTGGCACAAAATCCAGGCGAACGTCCGTTTTGGTTTTTCAAAAACGATTACGATACGGGTGATTGGGATGAAATCAAAGTCCCTTCAAATTGGGAGGTTGAAGGATTTGACTACCCTATCTATACCAACGTGAAGTATCCGCATGCTAAAACTCCTCCACTCATTCAAGACCATTACAACCCGGTTGGTTCGTATAAACGTACCTTTACGATTCCTTCAGATTGGAAAGAAAAAGACATCATCCTGCACTTCGGTGCGGTGAGTTCGGCCATGAATGTTTGGTTGAATGAAGAATTTGTCGGTTACAGCGAGGACAGCAAAACACCTGCCGAATTCAACATCACACCCTTGCTAAAAGAAGGGGAAAACACGCTTGCCGTTGAAATTTTTCGATGGAGCGATGCCAGCTACCTCGAAGATCAGGATTTTTGGCGCCTCAGCGGAATGACCCGCGACGTTTTCCTGATGGCCAGAAACAAGCAAAACATACACGATTTCAGGGTAACAGCCGGACTGGACGAAAACTACCAGGATGGAACATTTGTCTTGAATGTGGAACTGGTTAATTCGGCCGATGCCGCTCAACAAGTAAGTTTGGAAGCCGAATTGTTTGACGGAACCACATCTGTTAAATCTTTTGAGCAAACCGTTGAATTGGCCAATCCCAGTGAAATAGTTTCTTTTGAAGAAACATTCGCTGATGTAAAAAAATGGTCAGCCGAACATCCAAATCTATACTTGCTTCTGCTCACCCTGAAAGATGAAGCGGGCAAAACCATCGAAGTCATTGGCCAGGACGTTGGCTTCCGCACAGTTGAAATTAACAATGCGCAGTTGATGGTGAATGGCGAACCAATCTATGTTAAAGGTGTAAACTTGCACGAACACAATGATGTTACCGGACATGTGCAGGATAAGGAAACCATGCTCAAAGACATTGAGTTGATGAAAACCCATAACATCAATACCGTTCGTACCTCACACTATCCGCAACCCGAATTGTGGTACAAGCTCTGCAATGAATATGGACTTTACCTGATTGATGAAGCCAATATCGAATCGCATGGGATGGGATATGGAAAAGAATCGCTGGCCAAAGACCCGATTTGGGCAAAAGCACACCTTGATCGTACCAAAAACATGTTTGAGCGCGACAAAAACCAGCCATCGATCATTATCTGGTCGCTTGGAAACGAAGCAGGAAACGGAGTCAATTTCATGGCCAATTACAAGTACCTGAAAGAACAAGACTCGACCCGCCCGGTTCAGTATGAACAAGCTCACGGCGGCGAAAATACCGATATCAATTGTCCGATGTATGCCAGCATCGACCATATGGTTAAGTACGCAAAATCGGATCCTGAAAAACCAATGATCCAGTGTGAATACGCACACGCCATGGGTAATAGCGTTGGTAACTTACAAGACTATTGGGACGCCATTGAAAAGTATGATGTTTTGCAAGGAGGTTGCATTTGGGATTGGGTTGACCAGGGACTGTTGACAACCAACGAGGAAGGCGAAGAATTTTGGGCTTATGGCGGTGATTTCGGACCGGATACGGTTCCATCGGATGGGAACTTCTGTAACAATGGACTGGTTGATCCTGACCGTGACATAAAACCTCATCTACTCGAAGTAAAAAAGGTGTACCAGAACATTGGTTTTACAGCTAAAAACCTAAAAACCGGCGTTGTTGAAATTGAAAATAAATATGCCTTCACCAACTTGTCCGAGCTGAATTTGAGTTGGACCATTACCGCAGATGGCGAAGTGGTAAAAGAAGGAACGCTGAACGACTTTGAGTTGGCTCCAGGAACAAAAAAGCAAGTACAACTGGATTACTCCATCGACCCAAAACCGGGTACCGAATATTTCCTGAACTTCTCAGCGAAAACGAAAACTGATCAAGGACTGGTTCCTGCCAATTATGAACTGGCTGCCGAACAAATGAAACTGCCTTTCGAAAAGGCAGCACCGAAGGCCAACATCACTGAATTTCCTACTCTTGAAGCCAATGAAACCGATTCAGAAATCACCATTCAGGGCAAAGGTTTTAGTCTGACTTTCAGCAAGGAATCCGGTGTATTAAGTAGTTTCCAGTCTGGTGATACCGAACTGCTAAAAGCAGGCCCGATCCCAAATTTCTGGCGTGCACCAATCGACAACGATTACGGAAACGACCTACACAAGCGCAGCCGTGTATGGCGAAAAGCCGGTGAAAATAGGAAAGTAAACTCCGTCAAGCTCACGAAAAAAGCAGCCAACCAATTGGTGGTCGATTTCAAATTTGACTTAACCAATGAGCAAGATCAAAAAATTGCTGACTACAACTCCACTTACACGATTTATGGCAGCGGCGATGTGGTAGTTGCCAACCAGTTTAAAATGGCCAATGACGAGCTGCCTGAGATTGTCCGCATGGGTATGAATCTGCAAATGCCTCGCCAGTTTGACCAGATGAGCTGGTTGGGTCGTGGACCGCACGAGTCCTATTGGGATCGTAAAACATCCGCTTTTGTAGGTAAGTATTCCGGATCAGTTGCCGACCAATACTGGGCTTACCTGCGTCCGCAAGAAAATGGTAACAAAACCGATGTCCGTTGGATGACCATCACCAACGAAGACGGCAATGGCCTGCTTTTCGTAGGACAACCACTACTGTCAGTGAGTGCACACCACAATATCATGGAAGATTTCGAATCGCCCGAACGCACGGATGGTCGCCAGGAAGATGGCGTGAAGCCTGTGCATCGGCATATCGATGATGTAAAACCACGCGATCTGACTTCGGTAAATATCGATTATAAACAAATGGGAGTTGGCGGTGATACCAGCTGGGGTGCCTGGACACACGATGAATACCGTTTAACCGGGAAAAGTTACAGCTATTCCTTCCGGATGCGCCCGATTACATCTGGCGTTAATCCCGTAGAAAATGCAAAATTGAAACTCAATTAGTACCGATTACCCTTAATAACGAAGCAAATCCCTGGCAGATACTTGTTCTGTCAGGGATTCTCGTTCTATATAAACAGATAAAAGTTAAGCCTGATCACTTCAAAATCAAAACATTTAAAGATTGTTATCTGTTTTTTTAGAGGAATTCTTAATTTTGCGCCCACTATTCTGAAAAAAGGAGTATTTCAAGATGGAAAAGTTATTGATACAGGAGATGTTGGAAGAGAAAGGTTTTATTGATGAAAAAATCGATCCGAAGTTAAAATTGGTCGAGGAAATCAATCGCCTGAAAAAGGAAAAGAACGCCGTCATTTTAAGTCATTATTACGTTGATGGCGAACTACAAGATATTGCCGACTTTGTGGGAGATAGCCTGCAACTGGCTCAAGCTGCTGCAAAAACTGAAGCTGACATCATCGTATTTGTTGGTGTTCATTTTATGGCTGAAACAGCAAAGATTATCAATCCATCTAAAAAAGTTATTCTGCCCGATTTAAAAGCCGGGTGCTCGCTAGCCGAATCAGCTCCTGCTGAGAAGTTTGCTGAGTTTAAAGCGAAATATCCCGATCACAAAGTCATTTCGTATATCAATTGTACTGCCGACTTAAAAACGATGACTGACATTGTTTGTACTTCATCCAATGCGGAAAAAATTGTGGAGAGCTTCCCCAAAGATGCTAAACTGATTTTTGCACCCGATAAAAATCTGGGTAACTACATCAACAGCATTACTGGTCGCGATATGGTACTTTGGGATGGCGCATGCATGGTACACGAAAAATTCTCGATTGAACGGATCATCAGCCTGATGGACGAACATCCGGATGCTGAATTTATCGCACACCCCGAATGTGAAAAACCGGTTTTACTGCTGGCCAAACACATTGGGTCCACGAGCTCCTTGCTTAATTTCGTTCAGGAAAGCGATGCCAGAAAGTTTATAGTGGCAACTGAAAGTGGAATCCTCCACCAAATGCAAAAAGCCTGCCCCGATAAACTATTCATCCCTGCTCCCTCAACAGATGAAACTTGCGCATGCAGCGACTGCTCCTACATGAAACTGAATAGTTTACAAAAACTATACATCTGCATGAAGTATGAACAGCCTGAAGTACAGCTTTCTGCAGAAGTTATCGAGAAAGCGAAAGTGCCCATTATCCGCATGCTTGAAGTGTCGAAATAGCTGTTCAAAACTTTCAACCACATCACTATTTCATACATATCGTGAGTTGATATCGAAAAAATATCGCCGAACAGCCCACGACTATTGACTTTTAAACAACTACCTGTTGATTAGTTTTAGTGCGAAGACACCAATCTGCACTTGCTGATTTCATATCTTCGTACTAAGCAAAAAAATATCTTATGCCATACCGAAGATTGCCAAACACAGACCAAGCGAGGATGAAAGCCATCGAAATGGCGTTGGAGAAAGGAAAACGCACCGCGTTTAGTGAGCTGGCATTTGATGCCTTAACACTCGGAAAAATTCAAATTCTATATCCTCGACTATCAAACTCCATTCGTCAGCTACAAGCAAGCAAGCAAATACAGTTTGACAGATCTAACGAGTATGGCACCATTTTCAAGAAGGCCAAGCTTTACCTTTCGCACTTTGTACAAGTACTGAATTTCGCGATTCTTCGTGAAGAGATGAAACCTGAAGTTCGCGAATTTTATGGCATGCCATCTCATTCGGCTAAAGTTCCTCCACTAAACTTAGAAAATGATGTATTGGCCTGGGGCGAGCGCATTATTTCTGGTGAGCAAAAACGTTGCATGCAGGGTGGAAGCGCCATTTATAGTCCGTCTATCGCGCTGGTAAAAGTTCATTACGAAAATTTTAAAGACGCTTTTCATCACCAAAAAATACTGCAAAATAATGTAGACCGTGCCACTTTAAAAGTGAAAGAAATGCGCGAGGATGCAGATGCCCTCATTCAGGATTTATGGAATCAGGTAGAAGAAAAATTTTCAGATTTCCCTGCTGACCAACGGCGTGAAAAAGCACAGGAGTATGGTCTCGTTTATGTTTTTCGACAATCTGAATTGAAAAAAATGGAAGCGGAAAAGCTCCAAACAAACCTAAGCTTTAACTAGCAAAAGACTTCTTTTTCAGAAAGAACAACAACAAAACGGACAGGATTAAACCGACAATGGCCAAACCGGGTGAACTGCCATACGAATCGGAATACTGATTAATCGCTTCAACCGTTTCACTCCCCTGTTGCTCGCTATGCAGAGCTAACACTCCAATTGCATTATTAAAGAAATGAGCCAGTATTGGCAGCCAGAGAGAGCCCGAGTAAACCAGCAAATAGCCAAATAATCCACCAAGTAGCATGCGTGGTAAAAAGCCGTAAAACTGCATGTGCAAGGCACTAAACACAAAAGCTGAAATCCAGATTCCCCAATGATAGTTCTCGGTCATTTGAGTGAAAATTTTCTGAATCACTCCACGAAATAATAACTCTTCACCAATAGCAGGAATTACAGCAATCATAAAAAGGTTGAATAACAATCCCCAAACGGTTTCAACCTGAATAAAACGGTCAATCATTTCGGTTGCGCTATCTTCCATGGTGCGCATCCAATTTTCAAATCCAGCCATCGACTCCGGAAAGGTCATCTGCTGATTCAACTCGCCTAAAAAGCCCACCAAAGGTCCGGCAGCTAAAACAGCCAGTAATCCCAAAATAATACTTTGGATATCGATTTTCTGCTTTAAATTCAAATACGAAACAATATTTCCGTCGTACAAATAAGCGATAACTAGTGGCGGCAACACAAAAAGCCCAATAGACTGCACCACCTGAAAGTATTTTAGCAATGCGATTGTTGACGGATCGGAGAGGTTCTCGCCGGATAGTCCATTCATCATACCAGAAACTCCAATAACCGGAACAATAGCTAAAATTGAAAGTACAAACACCAACAGAAAAGAAACCAGAATAATGAAAGCAGCAAAAATAAACTGAGACCAGGGATTCATCCCCCGAAATGCTGTAATCGCCATAATTGTATTTTTTTTAGAGGCCTAAAGATAGCTCCTGTTAAGCGAAAAAAAAACCTTCATATTCTCCAAAAACTAAAATGAAAACCCAACACTTCCGATTAACAACTCGAAACCTTGAACTTGAAACTTTGAACTCGAAACTTGAAATGCTAAACTTCTACGTTTTTATATCTTTGCGTCCTGAAATTTTGACAAAGTGAAGATTGGATCAATTGAATTAGGCGAAACACCATTGTTTTTATCGCCGATGGAAGAGGTTACTTACAAGTCGTTTCGAAATATTTGCAAGAGATATGGCGCGGATGTGGTATGCACAGAATTTGTCTCGTCGGAAGCACTAATTCGTGATGTGGAGAAGACCAAACAGAAGATGAGACTGTATCCCGAAGACCGGCCGGTGGCCATCCAGGTTTATGGCTCCAATATCGATTCGATGGTGAGCGCCGCCAAAGCTGCCGAAGAATTCCAACCCGATTATATTGACATCAACTACGGCTGCCCGATGAAAAAGATTGTCAATAAAGGAGGAGGAGCCGGCATGCTGCAAGATCTGGATAAAATGCAAAAGATGACCGCCGAAATCGTAAAAGCCGTTTCGCTTCCGGTAACTGCCAAAACCCGGTTGGGCTGGGACCAGGATTCGATTTCAATTCAGGAGGTGGCTGAGCGGTTGCAGGATGTCGGCATCCAGGCGCTAGCCATTCATGGTCGCACGCGCAAGCAACTGTATACCGGCGAAGCCGATTGGAGCAAAATTGCAGCGGTTAAAAACAATCCACGAATCCACATTCCAATTATCGGAAACGGCGACATCAATGGTGCCGAAAAAGCCAAGCAATGCCTGGATGAAAGCGGTGTTGATGGCTTGATGATTGGCCGGGGAGCAATTGGTCGCCCATGGATTTTCAATGAAATTAAGCACTATCTGCAAACCGGAGAGCTACTCCCGCCACCAACGGTTACCGAAATTATTCAGCGTACCCGCGAGTTTATGCAAATGACCCTCGACTGGAAAGGCCACGAACGCCCAACTATTTTGATGATGCGCCGCCACTTTGCCAAGAGCTTCCCGGGCTTGCAGGATTTTCGCCCGCTCCGGATCAAACTCTTGCAAGCTGCGGAAATGGATGCTGTTCAGCAAATACTGGACGAAATTATTGAACACTATGGCGAGGTACGGGTTGATTATACAAACGTCAGTTTGAAATGAACAAGGAAGAATACAAAGATTTTTACAATGAGCAATCTTTTAAAAACAAACTTCAAAAGTTTGCTAAAACAGCCGGTATCCAAGTGGTTTACTCAGCCTTGCTTTTGTATTACATGATGAAAGACCCATCGGTTCCTCTCCGATCCAAAGTCATCATTGCTGCCGCTCTGGGCTATTTCATTTTTCCAACCGATGCCATCCCTGATTTAGCTCCGTTGGTTGGTTATTCTGATGATCTGGGTGTGCTGATTTTTGCCCTTTCGCAAATAAGCGACAGCATTACTACCGAGCTTCAGGAAAAAGCGAAATCGCAACTTCGTTCGTGGTTTAATGATTTTGATGAAGAAAAACTGGACGAAATCCACGCTAAGATTTTCTAAAAACGATATCGCTGTGGTCGTCATCCTGCAGTCGTTTCAGGATCGGAACCAATTGACAAACACCCACTGAAACAAGCTCAGACCGACCTGTTAAAGTTATTGTCTTGTACTTTCAACACTTCTTTCCATCTTGCTTCAAAACAGAAGATTCTATTCCTGGCATTATTTTTGACTTTTGGTAAACAACAAGCAATTAAAAGTCTCAAAGCCATGAAACGAACACTACTTACACTTGCAATTGTGATTGTTGCCTTCTTATTGAATCAGGAAACAGCATCGGCACAGGTAACTGTCGCCCAAAAACCAACTCCACCGGAGTACAAACTTTCGCTGGCCGAAAAACCCGGAGCAGACTACCAACTGATACCAGGGCACTGGATCTGGCACAGGCCCTCAAAAATGTACGTTTGGGTTGGCCCCCGGTGGGTTGAAAAGAAGGAAAACAAAAAATGGAGACCGGGACATTGGCAGAAACAGTCAAAAGGCTGGAAATGGATTCCCGGTAAGTGGGAGAAAATTAAAAAGAAGAGATACTTTTTCAAGTAGTTGAGTTGTGTTTTTGTTTACTTGTTTGTTATGTGTTTTTTTGAGTTATAAGGCCGGAGTGATCCGGCCTTTTTTAGTTACTACACGCTCTAGTCTACCCATCTTTATTACTTTTGTATTTCTAAACACACAAGATGGAACTGCTTTCCCCTTTCGATTTAACGGCTTTACAATGGTTTTTCATGGCTGTTTGTGGCATGCTCATTGGCATGTCTAAAGTTGGAGTGCCCGGAGTTTCTCTCATCGTGGTTCCCATTTTAGCTTTTATATTCGGCGGAAAACAATCCACGGGCGTTTTGCTTCCTATTTTAATGATGGCCGACCTGTTTGGTGTGGGCTACTATCGCCGTCATGCCGAATGGAAATACCTGTTTAAAATATTGCCCTGGGCCTTTGTTGGAGTAGGCATTGCCCTGTGGGTTGGCGAAGTGGTAAACGATGAACAGTTTAAGGACATTATTGCCATTGTGGTTTTCATTTGCATTGGCCTGATGCTTTGGAAAGACCGCACGAAAAACGGTAGCCTTTTCCCCGACAGCTGGTGGTTCGCTGCACTCATGGGGGTTTTGGGTGGATTTGCCACCATGATTGGCAATGTTGCCGGCCCTATTTTTGCCATTTATTTACTGGCCATGCATTTGCCCAAAAACAACTTTATTGGTACAAAAGCCTGGTTCTTTCTCATCATCAATTTCTGTAAGTTTCCCCTGCATTTATTCGTATGGAATACGATTAGCTGGCAGAGTTTAAAACTTGATTTACTCACGCTGCCGGCTATCGCATTAGGTGCATTTCTTGGAATTTTACTGGTGAAACGGATACCCGAAAAAGCTTACCGGGCAGTGGTCATTGGAGTTACGGCAGTTTCTGCCTTTTTATTGCTAATTTGAGTTTGAATTAACCAGACATAAATAAAGACCAGCTCAACAAGAATAACAACAATCGATATGAAACGCTTACAACAATTTTTCAACAAACACACCGTCAAACAAGTATTGGATATTGGAACAGGCTCGGGTGACTTTGTGAAAATACTAAACGATACTTTTCAAGGCGAGGCTGATATCATCGGGGTCGATCCCGGCGAGCAGTGGCTCAAGGAAGCCCGCAACAAGTTCCCGCAGGACAACATCCGGTTTCAGTGTATGAGTGGCGAAAAGCTGGCGTTTGACGATCATGCATTCGATGTGGTGAGCATTGCCAACGCCCTGCACCATTTGCAAGACACGACCACAACATTGAGCGAAATGAAACGGGTGACCAAGCCCGGTGGATGGATCATTATCTGTGAAATTTCGGATGGTGAGTTGAACGAGGCTCAGAAAAATCAGCAGCTATTGCATCATTTCAAATCGTTTGTCGACCGCCTGCATGGCATCTCCCATCGCGAAACCTATACCCCGGATGAGATCAATGCCATCATCACCCAAAACCAAATTGACATACAGGAGTCGTTTACGCATTTAAAGATGAAGCAGCCCAAGTTTGAAGAGCAAATTCTGGATGAAAAATACGCGCAAATGAAAAGCCTGCTCGAAGAACTACAAGGCCGCCCGGAGTATGAAGCAAAAAAGGACCAACTCCCGCTATTCAAAGAACGACTGAAAAAATACGGCTTTCAAATGGCGCCTCAACACGTGGTGATTGGCCATGTTGAAAACGAAGCTTAATAAGTTAAACCCGGCCTTTTCAACGGTTCGAAAAGGCCGGGTTTAATTTATCTTACAAATCGTGACTCCCGTTCTTCTTACGTCACCCCTCTGTCAGCAGAAAAGCTGAGAGCTCCCCTGATTTTCAGGAAAGAGAAAGCGGGTTAGTTCATAATCATCTCCATTTATTTCATAACGTGTGCTAGCCATTGTATAACTATTGTACGAAATCCCTGTTCCAATTATTAACACCTACCTGTTAATGATGATTTTTGAGTTTTTTAATTGGCAGCACACATGCATCCTCTATGATTGACTACTTTTTTTTGGCACCGCTTTACTATACAAGATTGACCTAATTCTCAATCGTTTCTATCAAAACAGCTATAAGTTAATCAATTCAACAGAATAACTGATTTTAATAGCTTCTATTTAGTTTCATTAAAAATAACAAATCGACTATTTATTGTTGTACTATTGATTATAGCAAACGAATAAATCACGATGTACACTGCCTGTTTTATCGTTAGAAACTAGTCATCAGCAGTTCTATTCTGGTTCTCATAAACTGAGTTTCCACCCTAAATTTTTTGGACGCCGGAAACTCAGTTTCCAGCTCGTTTTAAATTCTGTTCGTGAAATCGACCCGATTTTTAGGGCAAATTCAGTTGATTTCAGCCTTTCGACCCGGTTTTCGGCCTCAGCTATCTTTGTTCGTCCAATCGACCGGGTAGCTGAGCTAAACAAGTTTTGTTGAGAGCGAAAACTCAGTTTCCAGCTTCAGCTATTTTTTCTCTCTTCACCAACCGGGTTTCCGGGAGCACTTAAGTTGGGTTCGTAAAATTTATTTTAATTTATCAGTAGTTTATTATGATTATTCCAACGTATTGTGTTAAATTAGACATCACCTATTAATCAAAAATCAAATTAATTTATGAGTTTAACACTTCAACCTTTACGATTTGCCAGCCTCTCCAATATGGAAGCAGGGCAGCTCATCAACCGACATCTTACCGATGTAGGAAGTATTGATCCTGGTTTACGAACCGACGAGCCTTTTAACACTTACGTTCAAAAGCTAACAGCTCAAAGCACTACTTACGAGAAGGCTCTGGCGCAAGTACAAACACACGAAGAAACGTTAAAAATTAGCCATGCCGATGATGATCGCGACAAAGCCAGCCGAGCCCTTGAACTGTGTGTAAAGTTGTATTTAATGTCAGACGACGAGGCAGAAGCAGAAGCTGCCCGCGGATTGAAAATTATTTTGCAGAACTTTAAAGGCTTATCCGCGCTCAACTACGAAGCAGAAACGATGGCCATTGACAAATTGGTGGATGAATTAGGTAAACCGGCCAATAGTCCAAAGGTAGAGCTACTGAACATGGAGAGTTATGTTACCCGCCTGACAACTAAAAACGAGGCATTTAAAGCACACTTCAATAGCCGCATACAATCGGAAGCACACGCCGAAGCTTATGACATGAAAGTGGTGCGTAAGGAAACATACCAAATCTATAAAGAATTTTGCAGCTACGTGCTAGCCATGGCAAAAGCGCTTAAAACACCCTTGTTTATTCAGGCATTAGACTTATTGAATGCCGGCCGCAGCTATTATGCAAACATGCTGGCCCGGCAAGGCTCGGGCGAACACGAGCCCCAGCAACCAACATAAAGTTATCTTCATTGGTTTTCTTTACGCGAACCCGCTGAACTTGCATAAGAGTAGCGGGTTTTTTTACGCCTAAAAAAACAAGAATCTATTTCTTATCCGCAATAACTCCTTTATCAAATTCAAATTCCTTGAATGATTGATTCAGGATGGCTTGAATAGCCCGGGCAAGTGTTTGTTCAGCCTGGTAAAATGGAAGGACAACAGAGATCGGCAGCTTGTTCATCAAACGAAACATTAAACACGGCGGGTTAATTCGCGAAATACGCTTTCCAATCCTGCTTGCTTTTCATTCATCGTCAGAATGACCAGACCATTGTCTACGGCGAATTGAAAAATGGCTGGCCGTAAGTCGCGGTCATCCAAAGCTGTCAGCAGCAGTGCTTTTTCCGATAGTACCTCAATCGTTTCAGCACCGGCCAGCTTTTGCCAGGCTACTTTTTGTATTGGAGTTGAGAGCTCAACCAGTACCTGTTGTTTGGAGATCAACTGCCCGGACCGAACCTGATCAACCGTACCATCAGTCACAATTTTTCCACGATTAATGATAATCACCCGGTTGCAGATAGCCTCCACTTCTTGCATAATGTGAGACGAAAAAAGTACGGTTTTCTCCCTGCTGATTTGCCGGATTAGCGAGCGGATTTCATCCAACTGGTTCGGATCAAGCCCGGTTGTCGGCTCGTCTAAAATCAATACCGAAGGATCATGAATCAACGCTTGTGCCAGCCCTACCCGCTGACGATATCCCTTTGAAAGTGCACCAATTTTTTTGTGCTGCTCCAAACCCAGCCCTGTCATTTCGATGGCCTCAGCAATCTTTTGCTTTTTGTTTGAAAGTTTGTAAAATCCGGCGGCAAAACTCAACGATTCCCTGACATACAAGTCGGCATATAACGGATTATTCTCGGGTAAATAACCAATCTGATTACGCAGCTGATAATTTTCCGGTGTCATGGCTTCACCATTCAAGATCACCTGCCCTTCGTCAGGCGCCAAAAATCCCGTTATAATCTTCATCAGGGTCGACTTTCCTGCACCATTCGGACCCAAAAAACCAACCAATTCACCGTCATTAAATCCAAAACTCACATTATCAAGTGCTTTCTGACTTCCATAGGTCTTCGTAACTGTTTCAACTTGTACCGGCATACAAAATAAAGTTTGATCAAAAGTAAGTGATTTCAACCAAACCAAAAAGCTGATAAAACGGCTAAAAATTAAGCTTCCCGTAATGAATAAGTCATTCTTGTTAGCTTTCTTTGCAATCCTGAAAAAGAATCAAGAAAAAAGAAAAAGCTCGAGTTGTGTAAGAATCACACAAATACCACCCATATAGAGAGATTTGTATTCGCTGTGCGTGGAATTTAAGCTTTGAGATTTTTTATTTCTTAACTTTAAATTAACTTTGTGGCGCTCAAACTAGAGGTGGTAATGAAAGATCGGAATTTTAATTATATCAAAGACTTAACGAAGTATCAACGTCAGGTAACCAGCCCTGTTCAAATCGGTAATGTCCCGATGGGAAGTGAATATCCTATACGTGTGCAATCGATGACCGACACAGATTCTCGGGATACAGATGCCACCGTTGATCAAATTATACGGATTATTAAAGAAGGTGCAGACTACGTTCGCGTAACTGTAAAAGGCATTAACGACGCTGAAAACCTGAAAAATATTAAGAAGGAGTTAGTTGCCAGAGGCTTCGAAACTCCCCTGATTGCTGATATCCACTTTAATCCCCGTTTAGCTGAAGTTGCCGCACGATTTGTATCGAAAATCCGAATTAATCCGGGTAACTTTTACGATAAGCGCGCCCGATTCGAGCATCACTTATACACCGATGCCGAATACAAAGAAGAATTACGCAAGATTGAAGACCAATTTATTCCCTTCCTCGGCATCCTGAAAAAAACCAATACGGCATTGCGAATCGGTGCAAACCAAGGATCGCTGTCAGATCGGATTATGAGCCGTTTTGGAGATACTCCTGCCGGAATCTCAGAATCGGTGATGGAGTTTTTACGCATTTGCAAGAAAGTAAACTTCAACGATGTTGTTATCTCCATCAAATCGAGCAATACCCGAATGATGGTGTATACCGTTCGTCTGCTCAACAAAAAAATGCGTCTCGAAGAGATGAAATTTCCCCTCCACCTGGGGGTAACTGAGGCTGGTGAAGGAGAAGACGGAAGAATCCGATCAGCTGTTGGAATTGGTGCTCTGCTAGTTGATGGCATTGGTGATACCATTCGTGTTTCGCTAACTGAATCGCCTGAAAAGGAGATTCCGGTTGCTCAAAAAATTATTGGACATGTTCAAACCTATAAAGGACATGAGCCCATCAAAGCCCCACTTTTTGCTCAAACCAATCCATTTGAATACGAACGTCGATCTGTTCGTCCGGTGATGAATATGGGAGGCAAGCAAGTGCCGGTTGTTGTTGCCGATTTACGTGACAGGAGCATCTCAGAGATTCTTCCATTGCGCGGCAAGCAGATCCCGGAGTACTTTTTGAAAAATGATGAGGTACTTGATCTGGAAGGTAATTCTTATCCCATACTTTCAGTTGAAGAATATTTGTTTGGTGGTTCGCATTGGGGACAGATGAAATTCATCCGCACCAACAAGCCCGAGTTTGATCGTTTTATGAGCGAAAATCCGGAGATTATTACCAAGCTTAAGCAGACCCGCAAAACAGTTCTGATTCTTGAAAGCTTCAATAAAAACCCACTGTCTGAATTACGAGCCTTTTTTATGAGTTTAGAAACCCATATTTGGAAAGTTCCTGTAATTATCTACCGCAAATACAAGGAAAAAAGGCTGGATGATCTGCAGATCAAATCGGCAGTTGATTTGGGTGGCTTATTGCTGGACGGCTATGGTGATGGAATTTGTATTACCAACGAAGGCGACAACATCACCTTTACCGATCTGAAAGATTTGAGCTTCTCCCTTTTGCAGGCTAGCCGGATGAGGGTAACTAAAACGGAATTCATTTCTTGCCCGGGTTGTGGCAGAACCTTATTCAACTTGCACGAAACGACTAAAAATATCAAGGAGCACTTTAAGCATCTCAGCCACCTTAAAATTGGAGTCATGGGCTGTGTGGTAAATGGTCCGGGCGAAATGGGTGATGCCGACTACGGTTTTGTAGGAGCCGGTCCCGGCAAGGTAAACTTATATAAAGGTCAAACCCTCAAAAAGCGTCACATTCCTTTCGAAAACGCCGTTTACGAACTGGAAACCCTCATCAAAGAGAATGGCGACTGGAACGAGCCGGAAGATAATTAATCAGTAGCAAAAATTTTGTGTAAGCTTTTTTCGGAAGTTAGGTGAACAGCATGCATCCCTACTTTTTGAGCCCCTTCCACATTATCTTTGGAATCGTCGATAAAAAGCGTTTCCCGTGGACTCAAGCCGGCATTATTCAAAACAATTTGAAACGATTCCAAGCTTGGCTTTCGCTTTTGAATGACATGGGAGTAAAAGTCCTTTTCAAACAATTCGGTAATCGAATACCCAAATTTTTGCTGAAACAGGTGATGAAAATACTGTAAATGAATGTTGTTGGTATTGGAGAATAGGTACAATTGATAATCCGCCTGCAGTTCCTTCAACAACGCAATCCGGTCAACCGGAAAATCGATCAGCATTGCACACCAGGCCGTGTCAATATCATGATCGGTAACCTCTTGAGGCAATAACTTACGCACGCCATCGCGAAATTCATCATCGGTCAGCAATCCTTCTTCCATGTTCAGAAAGACCTCATGTTTGTACCCCCAACCACCGGGTTTTATGACATCGGTCAACCCCAGCGCTTTAAACGCTTCAATAGAGCGATCGGGGTCAATATCCAGTAAAACACCACCTAAATCGAAAATAATATTTTGTACTCCTTCCGGAACTTGCTTCATGTTATTCAATTTTCTATTTCAATCATACCTTGTCACAAATCTATTCAATGTATTTCTTGTAACAGAAAATTGGAAGCTAAGTTTAACGATTTATTGAAGCAAAATGCGCCGGGTGTGCTGTCCGTTTATTTTTAACAGGTAAACTCCGGGAGTCAGCTGCCCCAGATGCAGCTGATAGCTTTTATCGCTAACATCACTTTTTGACAGGATCAAATTCCCTTGCAATGAATAAAGCTGGATTTCATGAATCAATGAAGTAGAAGTGATCGTGACAAACTCGCTAGCAGGAACAGGAAAAACCTTGAACTCGGTGTCCGATACCAGCTCTTCGATTGCGGTATTGACCGGAACTTGCATGCGCATATTTTTTAGTTGAAAGGCTCCGCCTCCACTTCTCCCCAAAATACCATAATTGAAGTACACACGTATTTGTGCCACCCGATCAATTCGAAAGGAACCATCAGCACTTGCTGTAAACAGATGGTTATATGCATGAAAAGAGCCATCCAACTCAAACGAATCAATTTTAAACAGGTCCGAAAGTTTGACACTCCCATTCATATCAACTAAATCAATTCGCATGTTGGAAGGTGGATTTATTGGATCAACTTTCAGGTCGAAAGCGAATTGGTTAATTTCAGACAAGTCGAACAAGCCATCAAAATCATAATAAACAGAGGGATTCTGAGATGGTTTGCTTATCTGAAATGCAACAGCCAGATTTCCATCCTCTTCCGACAAGCCTACTGTATTGTCAGAGCCAGGAGTTGCTCCCCAAAGCAACTCCTGGTCATCATTCA
Source organism: Sunxiuqinia sp. (assembly GCF_055140945.1). Taxonomy (NCBI): domain Bacteria; kingdom Pseudomonadati; phylum Bacteroidota; class Bacteroidia; order Marinilabiliales; family Prolixibacteraceae; genus Sunxiuqinia; species Sunxiuqinia sp. The sequence continues at coordinate 41,179 of NZ_JBSQYS010000016.1, read as the reverse complement.
GAATTGAAATTTCCAACTGCTCCGCGTCTGGTTTAACCAAGTAGTTTACATGAAAGATATCGGAAACAACCGTATCACAACTCGTAAAAACTTCCACCTGAATATCACCAGGCGAATCGTTCCACCGTACTGAAGCAGAATTTGTACCCTCTCCACTAATTACCGTTACTCCCTCCGGAAAATGCCATTTGTATTGAGCTCCCTGAACAGCGTCAATAGAATAAGTTGGCTCGTCACCCGCTGCATTGATTGTTGGTCCCTGAACAACAGGCTGAGCCATCTTATCGTTGTAAACCCGAACGTAGTCAACCTCCATCACGGCTTCAGTCAGATTTGGATCAATACCCTGTGCTCCTCCCCAGTCGCCACCAATGGCGATATTTAACAACAAATGAAAACGTTTATCGAAAGGCCATTCTTTATAGGTTTTATCCTCATTATTGAAGGTAAAATACAGCTGATCATCAACATACCATTTCATGTCTTCAGCTGTCCATTCAATAGCATAAACATGAAAAACAGACATGGCATCGTCAACCGTAATGCGTCCCCCTTTTTGTGTGCCAATGCCGTGATTATAGGCCTCGGTATGGATGGTTCCATGCACCACCCCGGGATCGTATCCGACGTGCTCCATGATGTCTATTTCGCCACTGGCAGGCCAGCCACCATATTCCCAATCAGTTGGTAACATCCAAACAGCCGGCCAGGTACCTCTCCCGGAAGGAAGTTTTGCTTTCACTTCAATGCGTCCGTACAACCAATCGCCTTTATCCCGTGTCACCAATCTTGCCGAAGTCCAACTGCCGCTTGACTTCGTGGCTTTAATGTGCAAATGGCCATTTTCAATCCATGAATTTGTACGGTTGTTCGTATAAGTTTGTAATTCATTATTTCCCCAGCCACCGCCGCCTGTGTCGTAATTCCATTTAGCTGTAGATGGAGCTCCGTCGGTATCGAACTCGTCACTCCAAACCAGGCTCTCACAGCTCGAATCCTGTGCCCGAACACTGATCAAACTTCCAACCAACAAGACCGCACCTATTAATAGAATTTTTTTCATTCTTGCTCTTTTACATTGAGAAAGGAACTAAACGAATTTATGTTTATATTTTTTGATATACCCGAACGTAATCCACTTCCATTGATCGAGGGAATATGGAATAATCAATTCCTTTGGTTCCTCCCCAATTACCTCCAACTGCCACATTCAATAGCAAGTGAAACGGTTTGTCGAACGGCCACTCTTTGTAGCCTGTTCCTTCATTTTCAAAAGTGAATACGTGCTTTCCGTCAACAAAAACCCGATATTGGTCTGGCTCCCACTCCAGCTGGTACAAATGGTATTGGTCGTAACAGGTCGGCACAACAATTGTATCTCCACGCTGGGTATTGATTTTGTGATTGTAAGCCTGAGTATGCGCAGTGGCCAAAATCGTATCAGGCATGTACCCCACATTTTCCATGATATCGATCTCCCCGCTGGCCGGCCAACCTCCGTATTCCTTGTCAGTAGGCAACATCCAAATGGCGGGCCACAAACCACGCCCTTCGGGAAGCTTTGCGCAAACCTCAACTTTTCCATACAGCCAATCACCTTTACCTTTTGTTATTAACCTTGCAGACGTAAACTTATGATCCTTGTAATTTTCTTTGATTGCGGTAATAACCAGCTTGCCGTCTTTTACCTCTGAATTCGCCATGCGACGGCTGGTATAATACTGTTCTTCATTATTACCCCAACCCCATTCATTTCCTTTGGTATCATAGCTCCACTTCGATGAATCAGGCAGCCCTTTGTAATCAAACTCATCTGCCCACACCAGTTTATAACCATCTTGACTATTTTCATCCTTTTTCTCTTTCTCTGAATTACACGCTATTCCGAGTACCAGAATAAACAAAACAGAAACCAGGGTCAATTCATTTAATTTCATGTGTTTATAATTGTTTTCTTTTCAATGCATCGTATGCAAATCGCATGACAATCATGCTCGTTCCATACTGACAATTGTTAAGACTAGTTCATTACTATAAATTTTTTGCTCGTGTACTTTTTATCTCCTTCAACTAGCAAAAAATAGATTCCTCCCGGCAGTCCATTTATATCGAGAACTGTTTGATTGGTTCGCTGCGATTTCTCCGTTTTTAATACCTCACCTAATAAGTTACAAATCAGCAATTGATAGTCAGCCTTTGGAGTTGCATCAAAATCGACGTATAGCTTATTTATTGCTGGATTTGGGTAGACCCGGTATCCATCATCCTTTCTTTTTATGTCTGAGGTTGCTGTACTAAAATCAAACTCGAACCAGTTGAGATTATGCTCTCCCTGCTTAACCAACATGCGGATAAAATAATACCCTTCATCAAGATGAACACTGGTCGACTGACTTTCCCATTTTTGCCATCCTCCGGTGGCCGAAAACCTTATCGTATCGAGGGAAGTGAAACTTTCTCCATCCCCTATCTGAAGTATCATTTCAGCATCAGACTTTTCAGTTGCTACCCGATAATCTATTTTGTAATTACCGGCTTTGGTTACATGTACCTCATAATCCAAGTACTTATCAGCAGCTGCATAAGCAGTATTTTGACCACCTCCAATATCATTGCAGTCCTCAAGTGCAAATCCGTTGTTGTGATAAAAATCCTCCGCCTGTATTTTACCTGGAATTACATGGGTAACAGGAAGCCTGTTTTGAACCACAAGTTCTGAAAACTCAGTCAGGTTTTGTGTGCCTGATTTTACGGACGTACCACTGTAGGATATTGTAACTTCGTTGTCTGAATATACTTTTGTGTCATGCGTTAAAATAAGCACATTGGATAAAGTCAAATCTTTGCTGACTGACTCCAAGCTAATCGGGGTTTCATCAATCATCAACTCAAAATCGCTCGAAGTCAACTCATCATCGCTATTCGTAATATCCTTGTTTAAAGCGATGTAAACTTCAAATCCATCTTCAGAGGTACGGGCAGACGAAGCTTTAAAATCAACCTCTTTAGCCGATTTTGGATCGTTAAATTTAAAATAGTTTAGATTAGAGCTCCCTCCATCAATGACACATTTGATCCTGATATTACCTCCCGGAATGACGATATTCTCAAAAGTAGCAGTTTCCCATTTTTGCCATCCGCCTGTTGCCGGCAAATCCAGCTCTCCGGAAACATTAGCTCCATTCATTTCGAAGTGCATCTTTGATCCGCTTCCACCTGAAGCATGGCGGATAGAGAGTGTATAAATCGCGGTGGAATCGGCGCTGAGCGAATATTGCATCCACTCACCTTTCTCTGTCCACCCAACACTATAACCATTTGTAATATCTTCCGCACCCTGGATGGTTTCAATATCCACACCATCGTTTCGCAATCCCCATCCGTTGTTCCATGCATTCCATTCTCCTCCGTAATTCGCCACAACGTTGTCCGAATAAGCTATTCCATTTTTTCCTAAATCGAAATCACTAAAGAAAATGGGCTCAGACAATTGATGTTGTTTGAACGGAATCACCGCATCGGTATGTGGCTGTCTCATCATGGCATCAATCACGTCGTACTGCACAGTGCAGTTTTCTATTTTATGATTTTCGGCCCACTGCATCACCGCATTATAAGCTTCGGTTTCAGTTGGTGCCGTTGTGATTTCGCCCTTCCAATATTCTACTAAATCTTCATATCCCTTATTTATAGGGACATTCAATACATTATTAATTCCGTTCTTTTTTACCGGCCACCACGACCAACCAATATTATTTGTTTCACATGTTGTAATAAATTCAGTGAACCAGGTATTTGAGTTCTCCCCGGACTCACCCATCCAAATCGGTACATTGTGCTCCTCTCTGATGGTTAAAACCCAGTCCAGATCAGCGGTTGACGTGCCGCTCCAATACTTATGAAAGCTATAGGCCATGTTATCATCCCATGGTGGGGTCAAGCCGGAGAAATCGTTTGCCCAGCTATTTCCTTCAATAAATAGAATATGGTTGGTGTCCACCTCTCTAATGGCATCAGTAATGCGACCGAAAAGCTCACGCATTTGCGAATTATTACCCTCAGGAAATGTCCAGTTGGTTTCATTAATCAAGTCATATCCACCGATCCATGGCTCACTGCTATACCTTTCAGCTAATTTTTGCCACAAGGCCACTGTTTTATCTTTATTAGCCTGACTTTCCCAAAGTGATGGTTTGGAGGGATCATAATCCGAGATGTCGGCATTTGAGCCTTGTCCTCCGGGTGCTCCGTGCATGTCAAGGATCAGGTACATTTGATTTGCCTCGCACCAATCCAACAGGTTATCAATCATTTTGAACCCTTTAACCAGCCAGGTATTTACACCAGGAGTTAATTCGTCTTCAATTGGTGGGGTAAACCATTTATAGTGCATAGCAACCCGAACGCTATTAAAGCCCCATGCTTTCATGGAATCGACATCAGTTTTTGTAAAATGATTGGCGAGCCAGGTATCATAAAAAATATTGGTTTTTTCGGTTCCGATCGTTTCTTCTAGTTTAGCTCTAATTTCATGTTGAGTTCCGGCAAAACCATCCGTCTTCATCATATAGCCTTCCATCAACATCCAGTTCCCGGTTCCAATCCCTTTCAAGATAAAATTCTCACCATCGCCGTCAACGATGTTTTTGCCATCCACATGTAAGTATTGAGCAGAAGCCCAGTTTGAAATAACGAATAAAAGGATGGTAATTTTAACGGTTAACCTCATCGCGGATTTTTTTGGTTTATCTTCTATGATCAGGCTTTTGTTTGATACCTGACCATAGAAGATTTTAAGTTTAGTTGATATCTGTTAGTTGATTGAAAATTCATCATGCAATCCTTCTTTTGAGTTGGTTCCCACCCAAATATCAAAATCGCCGGGCTCAATTACATAGTCGGTTCCATTATAGAATTCGAGATCTTTAGCGTGCAAAGTCAACGTTACCTGCTTCGTTTCCCCGGCCTTCAGGCTCACTTTTTGATAGCCTTTTAGTTGTTTTACCGGACGTGTCAGGCTACCAAAACGATCATGAATGTATAATTGCACCACCTCGGATCCCTCATATTTCCCTGTATTTTTCAGATTTACAGAAACTTGAATCGAGCCATCTACTCCCATTGTTTTAGATGATAACTTCAGATCAGAATAGTCAAATGTTGTATAGCTTAAACCGTATCCGAATGGGAAAAGTGGCTCAAATCCTGCATCCAGGTAATGAGATGTATTTCCCAGCGAAGTTTGCCCTGCCTCAACCGGAATCTCGTCAATATGCGTCCAATTGCTATAATCAGCCGGTCGACCTGTATTTTTATGGTTGTAGTAAATAGGAATTTGCCCTACCGTTTTTGGGAAAGTGACAGGCAATTTTCCAGACGGAATTGTTTCTCCAAAAATCATTTCAGCCAGTGCCGGTCCACCCATGGTTCCTGGAGCCCATGCATACAAGACAGCATCAGCTTCAACCATGGCATCCTCAATCGTTAATTGTCTTCCGGCCATAATAACCAACACAATCGGTTTTCCGGTTTCTGCCATTGCATCCAGCAGCTGCGATTGTGCACCACGGAAGTTTAAATCGGCCAAGCTGTGTGCTTCACCAGATAGAATGGACTCTTCACCTAAAAACAACAGCACAACATCTGATTTTTCAGCGGCTTGAATGGCTGCTGCAAATCCGTCTGTGTTTTTTGTGCGGCTGGTTACCAATCCTTCAGCAAAATTGACTTTCTCAGCTCCCAGCAGTTCTGTTAAGGCAGCATAAGGAGTTTCAGTATCTTCTTTTTTACCATCGAATACCCAAGTTCCCATTTGATCGTGTGGAGCATCGGCCAAGGGACCAATTACAGCCACCGAATTAATATCTTTGGATAGGGGTAGAATTTCATTTTTATTTTGAAGCAATACAAAACTTTCGCTTGCTGCTTCTTTCGCAATCTCTTTATGTTTTTCTGAAAGGATCGTTTTTTCTGCTAGTGTCTCATCAGTATAAGGGTGATCAAATAGTCCCAAACGGAATTTGACACGCAAGATATTACCAACATACTTGTCAATGGTTGCCATCTCAATCTTGCCTTCATCCAGTAGTTCCTGAACATTATCCAAATAGCATCGACTAACCATTTCCATATCAACACCAGCTCGAAGGGCTTTATAGCCGGCTTCTTTGGTGTCTTTTGCATATCCGTGAGCAATCATCTCGGCGATCGACGCCCAATCGCTCACCACCATACCATCAAACCCCCACTCTTCGCGTAAGATCGTTTTAAGTGTGAACTCGTTACCACTAACGGGAACACCGTTTAAATCGTTAAAGCCTGACATAAACGTGGCAACACCAGCATCAGTTGCTGCTTTAAACGGGGGTAAGTAGTCATTCCTCAGTTGATTTTCGGGAATGTAAGTGGTGTTGTAATCGCGGCCGCCTTCCGCTGCACCGTAACCAACATAGTGTTTTGCACAAGCTGCAATGGTTTTCGGATCGCTTAAATCGTCACCTTGAAAACCCTGCACCATTGCTTTTGCCATTACCGAAGAGAGATAGGTGTCTTCGCCACAACTTTCGGCAATACGGCCCCAGCGGGGATCGCGAGACACATCAATCATAGGTGCAAACGTCCAATGGATTCCTTCAGCTGCTGCTTCTTCTGCAGCCACAGCCATTGTTCTGGTTGTCAGCTCAGCATTCCAGCTGGCTGCCATTCCCAAAGGAATCGGTGTAATCGTCCGATAGCCGTGAATCACATCGCGACCAATGATAATCGGAATTCCCAAACGGCTTTCTTCAACAGCAATCCGTTGTAGTTCATTAATTCGTTTGGCACCAACCAGGTTTAAAATAGAGCCAACTTTTCCATCTTTAATAGCTTGCTTGGTTTGCTCGTCATCTCCAAATTGTCCTGGATCAAACTGAGCCATTTGTCCCAGTTTTTCATCCAGTGTCATTTTTGAAATGAGTTCCTCTATCTTCTTCTCTGTTTGTTCATCCTTCACCGGAGAAACCGTTGCAACAGCCTCGGTTGAAATTAATAATCCGATTATTAAAAATAGAAATGTTGTTTTCATGTTTTAAGGGGGTAAGAAACCTAACCTGCCCCGGATTAGGGCAGGTCAGTTTTCAATTTAAAATCAAAGTTTAACTAATTAATTTTCGCCGACTTAATTCCCTCTACGTGAGGACCAGCCAATTCATCGAAATAGAATTCGTGTGTGCCTTCTCCGTTACCAGGATTCAGCATGATCCGAACGATATCATAATAATCGTGGTTATAGCGATTGTCAGTCGTAACATCACTAGCCATCAATGGAGCTAATCCCGCATCCCATGATAGATCAGCAGTTCCCGCTCCAGAAAAATCATAGTCAGCTAGTTCCCAGGTATTGTCATTCTGAATGGTGTAAGTGAGCTCCACACCTGTTTGCCAGGCATTTCCACCCATATCCGTATTTTCCAATTTCAACAGTACCACATCACCCGCATTTCCATAAACCATGATTCTGAAGGTTGAGATTGATCTCAAATCAAAACGGTATCCTGCCGGAAGTTGCATATTTGCGTTTGCCCACTGATTATCGGTTTTCGAGTAAAAAGCAACGTTTGTACTTCTATTCGGATAAATGCGACTTGGGTTATCGGATTTTGCGACAAAACAGTCTTCACCAACGATTGGTGCTAGCTGCACTTCGCTAAAGTCGTTATACATCACCATTTCGTCCAATAAGAATGGAACGTAATCCGGGTGATTGGCATCAACAGTAACGGATTCAAAAAGATTCAAGTCTCCAATTGATGTGCTTACTAGCGCGCTGATCATGTAAGTTCCGGCACGCATGTATGTATGCGAAACCACATCGGTATTACTGTCAGCAACAACTGTCTCTCCATCTCCAAAGTCGAAAATCACTCCATTAATCGCTTGCCCTGCTGGGATATCCATATTAGTCAATGAAGCCTCATAGGTATTAACTTCAGTTGCAGAAACATCAGTCACCAAAAGTTCAGCTGTTACAGAAGGTTTCACATAGCCTTTTGGAATTAGTTGATAATGCCAAGCGTTACCTTCAACACGGTCAATGGCAACTAGCTCTAACAAGTTTTCTTCGATTTTCAAAACCTCGTATGAACCATTGACAGCTCCTACATCAAAACAGGGAAACATGGGAGTAGGTCCAGAAAGTGCCAAATACCACTTGCCATCTCTTTCCTCTAAAAACCAACTACCGGGTTGCGGACTATAGTCAACTACAAAATCAGAATCATCTTCATATCCATTACTGTAAGCTGGATCATCTGCTACAAAACCCTTCACGTAGCTTTGTCCGTGATTAGTCAATGTTGCACCAAATCCATTCACCTGAAAGTTAATTTCATCATCGTACAAAACACCAACAGCTTGCTTTGCCAATGGATCAGCATTCCACCATTCCAAACCATTGGAACCGGCTGGTCCAACCCCAAGGTGTCCCTTGGCTAAACTATCCAACACCCAGGTTTTTCCATCCAGGTCATCAGCCCCGCCACTCAGGAAAATAAATTCTTCGCTGGTAAAAATAGAGTAGTCAGTTTCTTCCTGAACAATCTGAGCAACTACTTTCTGAGTAGATGCTCCCGTATTAGTTGTAATGGTCAGGGTCACATCGTAGGTACCAGGAAGCGGATAATAAGCTTCAACCTCATTCCCTTCAGCGACACTACCGTTTCCCAGGTCCCATTTTACCAGATGAATACCAGAAACTTCAGTATTGTTAACCATATTGAAATGGTACGCATCACTTCCCTGGCTGACATTTGCCATTACCTCCTCTTCTGAAGGAGGATAACTTTCTCTGGCATCGCCCGAGTCAAATTCTTGCGGTTCGCAAGCGGTAAATAGCATCGCTAACATAGACATTAGCAAGCTAATTTTAAATATATTTTTCATCGTTTTTTCAATTTTAGCGATTAATAACCATCATTTTGAACTAGCTTGAATTCCCCTTCCGTTTTGTCGATTTCTGACTGAGGAATCGGCAGGTACTTTTTATTAGCATCCCACGTACGGTTTGAAGAATATTCAGGAAGGTTTTCCGTTAAGGTACTGCCTTCACCCCAGCGAACGAGGTCCCAGAAGCGCATGCCTTCACCAATAAACTCACGACGCCTTTCAAGCTTAACTAATTCTGCAGTTGGTGCTACCGGATCTAAGCCAGCACGGTCTCTGATTTCGTTGATAGCTACTTCGGCTGTCAACTGTCCCACAGGAGCCACGCCATGAATGACGATTAATTCAGCAGCATTCAGCAAGACCTCAGCATAACGGAAGATCCGCAGGTTGTTTTCGTAGTTCAGGTCAACATCACCCGGTGGCTCATTATAGCCTTTGCGAGCAGCATATTTGCCCATAAAATAACCAGTATTCTGAAAACGTGGCGTATAGGTTCCATCAGCAAAATGATTGATTGAAGTAGCCAGTCGCTCATCTCCATCTTCAAAAATATCGACTAACTCAGAACGTACGGGTCCGAAACCCCAGCCACCTTGGAAAACAGACAAGCCACTTAATTGGTCAGTTCCACTCAATCCGTTTGGTGAGATAAAAGCAGGCAGGTTGGTTCCAAAACCAGTCCAACCATCTGACCATGTTTTACCGCCATATTCACCCGGAAGATGATTTGCTTCCAAAATAGATCCGGCACCAAACTCACCTTCTCTGGTCCAAATAGATGCGAAGTTAGCCAAGCTATATTCGCCACTTTCATAAATTGCATTCATGTCGGCCAATACTTCAGCGTACTTTGACTCGTCGTTTTGATACATCACTACGCGGGCTTTCAGCAGCATAGCAGCAGCTTTAGTTGCCCGTCCTTCTTTAGCACCGGACGCATTCATTGGCAGCTTGTCACCTTCCAATGCAAAATCGACATCGGCTATAATTTCAGCGTAAATTTCATCAGCCGTATATTGACGTGCAAAATAAGGTTCAGCCAAATCTTCTTCGAAATAAGGAATATTACCCCAGAATTTCCACAACCAATGCACGTAATAGGCACGCAGGAAATGAGCTTCTGCATTGTATTGAGCCAGCCGATCTTCATCAACGCCTACTGCATTTTCGCATGCCGAAATAGCATTATTACAACGAGCCAGCGCGTTATAGTAAATCGTCCAAAGGCCTTCGGGCAATTCGTCCGGAGTAGCATCCAACTGAGACAAGCGGTACAATTGCCCTTGATCACCAGCGTCACCACCACCTTTGAAAATATCATCTGAGCGAAGGTCAGACATCAAAACGACACTATTGTAGTTATTGTTTGCATAACTATCGAACAGTAGAACCTGGTAGCAGGAACCTAAGTTTGATAAGATAGCTCCTTCAGTTGCTGTCCCTCCTGACGCCTGAGAATCAGTCGGATAATTTGTAAGGAAGTCATCCGTACACGATGTAAATCCTAATATCGCAATAAAGACTATTGCTTTAATATATTTATTCATAACTTCTTCTGTTTTTATTGATTAAAAAGTAATATTAGCTCCAATGTTAATTGTTCTTGATTGAGGATAGATTCCCCGGTCAATACCAATTGTTGTATAGCCGCCAGATGCAACTTCAGGATCGAAACCATCGTAATCAGTTATCGTCAAAAGGTTCTCCGCCGAAACAAATACGCGCAGGCGTGAGATCGATGCTTTTTGCAATAATGCCTTTGGCAAAGAATAACCGAGTTGAATATTTTTCAAGCGTGCATAAGAACCATCTTTGATATATAAATCAGATGATCTCCAGTTCCGGTTATTGTTTAAATTGGTTATGCGAGGAATTGAATTTGATGTTCCTTCGCCAGTCCAGCGATCCAGAATCCAGCTTGGACGGTTCATTGCGGGGATATCACCACGCTGCGAGAAGTCAAAGATGTCGTTTCCTAAAGATCCTTGCCAAAACATATTGAAGTCAAACTGCTTCCATTCAGCACCCACTGTAAAACCATAGGTCCAGTCGGGCATTCCTTTACCAATTTTCGTTTTATCATCATCTGTAATACTTTCATCACCATTAAAATCAACAAAACGAACATCTCCAGGCTTGGCATTTTCGCCATACAAACTGTTGTAAGCATCTGCTTCTGCTTGATTCTGAAGCAGGCCATCGGTTTCATAACCATAGAAATAAGGAAATACTTCGCCATTCATCCCTTTCACATAACTTCCAACACCCGACGCCCCAGCGGATTCGTAAATCGCTTCACCGGAGTCATTCCCCATATTGATCAGTTTGTTTTTCAGGTAAGTAGCATTAGCTGAGATATTGTAGCTAAAGTCTCCTGCACTCCCTCTGTAACCGAATTCAAACTCTAATCCGCTGTTTTCCATATCTCCAGCATTAGCAATAGGAGCACCTTTTCCAACATAACCAGGAATTGGCTGATCAATTAACATCCCATTAGTTGTCTTCTTGAAATAATCAAAACCAAAGGATAATGCACTGTTCAGGAACCGGGTATCGAAACCAATATCAATTTGTTCTGATTCTTCCCATTTCACATCGGCGTTTGCCAATTTTGAAGGACTGCTACCGTACTGCATGTACATATCGTCATCCGTTCCAAAGTAGTAGTTCTGATTACCAGCCATCAAACTCGTGTAGGCGAAGTTACCAATCCGGTTATTCCCGTTGGTTCCCCAGCTCGCTCTAATCTTCATGTAATTAAACCAGTCTGGTACGTTTTCCATAAATGCCTCGTTGAGTACGTTCCAACCCACAGAGAATGAAGGGAAAATAGCCCATTTGTTGTTGGGTCCGAATGAGGAAGAACCATCACGGCGAATAGTAGCCTGCAAAATGTACTTTTCATCAAAGTTATAATCTAAACGACCAAAGTAAGACGCCAGCGTTTCGTTGGAGAAACCTCCGGTTCCGCCAGCTACGCGTCCTTCGGTAGGAGGAGCAATGGCATAATCAATGTTAGCTTTCCTCGGATCGCTTTCCAACAAATCGTAGTCATCACCATATAAGTGACGAACTGTATATTCCTGAGCCGACTGCCCTAGCAGTACCGTAAAATTGTGTTTCTCATTAATTGTCTTGGCATAGGTCAGCGTATTTTCAAGCTGCCAGGCAAAACCACGATGCATGTTTGAGTAGACATGGCTTTGCGTCAGGTCTTTTCCCTGTGTTGCCAAAAAGTGCTCAAATTCGTAACCATCTGCTCCCCAGAAAGCCAGATCAACTCCGTAGCTTGATTTGAGTTTCAAGCCCTCAACCACGTTGATTTCTCCCCAAAAGGAAGAGACGAATTTATCTTCGTTATTTTGACCTCCGGTAGGTGCATTCAACATAGCCACCGGGTTGGCAATTTCCTGAAACCCTGCTGGCGGAATCGAAAATACATTTCCGTTTTCATCGGTCACCGCGTTGGGGTGAGCAGCCAAAACAGCATCCGGGTCTTGAGCATAAACCGGAACAAGCGGATTGAAAGTGAGAGCACTTCCTAAAATAGAACCATACTCTGAGTTGGTTTCAATACCGCTAGATAAAACACGCGAGTAACCTGCGTTCACCCCTACTTTTACGTTATTCAGGAAAGAGCGGTCAGCCTCAAAAACATTGTACGTTGTATTCGAGCGAATACTGTAACGCTCATAGTTTGAACGATTATAATCACCTCCTACAATACCTTCTTGGTTAAGATACCCAAAAGATAAAAAGTAGGTCACATCGTCACTACCACCGTTGATGCTGATTTGGTGCGATTGTACCGGAGCATCGTAGTTAAAAGTCTCATCCTGCCAATCGGTTCCAGCTCCGGCATTGGCAATTTGGTCAGCAGAATAACGAGGCGCTTTATTGTCATTCAACTCCCCTTCGTTCATAATCATCATGTACTCTTTCGCATTCAGCACTGATTTCTTTTTCCAGGGATTTTGCATTCCATAAGAAAAGTCGTAATTAATAGACGCTTTGCCAGATTTACCCTTTTTTGTTGTTACTAAAATAACTCCGTTGGCAGCTCTTGCTCCATACACGGCTGCAGAAGCAGCATCTTTCAGCACTTCAACAGATTCAATATCAGATGGATTTAAGTAGCTAATACCACCACCAACAGCCATTCCGTCGACAATATAAAGAGGTTCACTATTGTTAATGGTACCAATACCACGAATTCTGACTTTCGAGTCAGAGCCCGGTTGACCGGAACTTTGTGTGATTTGGACTCCGGAAACACGTCCTTTCATAACATCTTCAATCCGAGTTGGGGTTGAATTTTCCATCTCCTCAGAAGACACGCTGCTAATTGCAGCCGTTACAACACTTTTCTTTTGTACTCCATAACCAACCACAACGACCTCGTCAAGGTCCGTATAGTCTTCAGATAACACAACATTAATACTAGACCGTCCATCTACGGCCACCGTTTGGCCTTTCATACCAATGTATGAAAACACCAAGGTTGCAGAGGCTGGAACCTCAAGCGTATAATTACCATCAAAATCGGTAATTGTACCCGTGGTTGTTCCTTGGATAACAACAGACACACCCGGCAGGGGTTGTCCATCTTCTTTCGCAGTTACATTACCCGTAACGGATACTTCCTGGGCAAATAAACTCAAGCTAAAGAAAGAACAGAATAAAATAAATAAGATTCGTTTCATGCGTTAAGTTTTAAGTAGCAAATAATCTTTTTTACAAATTAATTTTGACTCAAATATGTACTTTACAAGCAGGACAGTAAAACTATTGCGTACTTCAATAATACTACATAAGGATATCTCAGACTACTACAAAAATACTACAATAAAACACTTAACATCTGTACAACAGACAATTAAAAAAGAACAAGTATTGTTTTTTGATACATCACACAGCAATGTGTTATACAACAGGATAGTTAAATATTGGAAATAAACGTTCCTAAATTAGTTTCCCGATCCAAATCTAGCTTTTTCCGTAAACGATAACGGCTGATCTCTATTCCACGAGTTGATATATTTTGAAGAGCTGCAATTTCCTTGGTGGGAATATTCATTTTAATGTAAGCACACAGTTTCTGCTCTCGTGGAGTTAAGGAAGGATATGTTTCACTAAGACGCTTAAAAAAGTCTTCGTGCACCTCATCAAAATACGTTTCAAAAAGCTCTTTTTGCTTTTTATCATCGAATTCTTTATCGATACGACTAATGATTAAGCTAACTTTCGACTTCATGGCACTATCTGTTGCTTGATTTTGCAAACCTTTCAGTTCCTTTTTCAACCGAGCCATGAATTTATTTTTCTGAACAAGGCTCATCGTTTGATTAGCCAATTCCTTATCCAGATGTATCATTTTCCCACGCAACTTCTCATTACGAAGCTTCACAATTTCACGCTCAGATATCAATGCTTCACGCTGATATTGCTGGAGCTGCTTCCGATGTTCCTGTAGGCTTTTTAAGCGTTCTCTTCGTTTGGAAATCTTAACCCGATAATACATGTACCAAATTGTTAGCCCAATCAGACTAAGCCCAAACAAGGTATACAACGTAAATGCAACGATTGACCGATACCACGGTGGCTTAATGTAAAATGAAAAGCTGGCGGTTTCGGTTTCCAACTGAAAAGGATCCATTGCCTTCACTTTAAAAACATAGTCTCCCTCGCGTAAATTCATAAACTCACAACTCGACTCTTCTGACCACTCTGACCACTCGCTACTATAGTTTTCAAGAAAATAACTAAACTCTGTATTGTTAAAGCTGTTGTAATCGGGACAAGAATATGTAAATTCCAGATTATTGCCTTTATATTGAAATACCAGCGAATCCTCAGGAATACCGGGTGACATCAGGGAAGGATTAAACGTTCTACCATTATGCAAATTGGTAACATCCCGAATAAATACATTAAATTTTTCTTCTTGATTTGCCTGGTAATTTGGACTATAATGTGCCAAACCATCAACAAGCGTAATGAACGTATTCTGACGATCAACAATCTCAATGTGCTGAAAACCTGAAATTATATGTCCTGACAACTTTTCAAAGGGACCAATCACTTTATTATAAGTACCATCTTCCTGAAACCTTAAAACACCAGGGACATTTCCTCCCACAAACCAGATATTTCCAAACTGATCTTCCTTAATGTAATCGATGTCTTTCTGCTCTTCAAAAATGCTGTTGTAATATTCCGATCGTTCAAATCGATTTAGAGCCGCATCGTACTCATAAATACCATTAGGTGAGGTAAAAACAATATCATCACCAACTGTCATCAAGTTCAGATAAATATTTGAAGGAAATCCATCATTTGAATTAAAAAAGTCGTAATAAATAACACTGTCTAACCGCTGACTCAGTCGAATGCGAAACACGCCTTTAAATCCGTGACTCATCCAGATATCACCAGTTTTGTCCTGCGCAATTAATTTGGATGATTCTGAAAACCCTTTAATTTGATTAACAAGTTCCCACGATTGACGATCATTGTCTTTTTTGAAAAGAGTCAGCCCATTGTAATTTCCACCAACTAAATAATCATCCTGATCCTTCAGCTCGAGGAATGTCCAGGCCCCATTCACATTCGACACTAATTTTGCTTCTTCTCCCTCAATAACGTAAGTCCCATTATTGTGTCCACATAAAATCACTTCCTGATGAACTTCCAGACACCAAACCTGTCCCACTGTATTTGGTATTAACCTAAACCCCTCTGGATTTAGATCCACTTCCTCCGGCCAATCTTTTACAAAAAGACCGTGGTTTGTTCCAACATATAGCTTTCCCTTATAAACTAAGGTTGTGTATGTTGCCCCAAGCCCTTCCTCATCATACATAAAAGTAAAAGGCGAACTAACATCAACATAGTCAATCCCATTATCAAGCCCCAGCCAAAGATTGTTATCCTGATCGGTACCAACACTGAGGATTGTATTATTCTGGAGACCTTTTTTCTTATTGATATGTTGGATTATCGTTCCGGTTTCGTCTGTAATCAACAATCCATTTTGAATGGTTCCAAATGCGTAGTACGCCTCCATAAACCGGGTAGCCGAAAAAACTTGATTAGCCATTAAGAACTGATTAGCAGGCCCTGTCCAAGGCTTAAGTTTCGCACCATCATAAGTAAAAACACCATGATTTGCAGTCCCAATCAAAAGGCGGTTATTAAAAATGGGCAAGATTGTCCAAACTTCTTTATCTTTCAACAATTCAAGTCCGGGGAGATCAAAAAAATGTCCTTGCCGATATTCCCTTATTCCTTCAAGCTCATCCTGAACCCATAATTGACCGTTGACGTAAAACGAAAATCGAAGTCGATTTGGCAATTCAACCATTGACATCTGTTCATTCCGATAGATAAAAAGATAAGTATAGGATTGAAATACAACTCCAAAACTAGTGAGGTGAATGCGCCATACTTCTTCAAAATTACGGGCTTCAGCTGGCACTAGCTCCAATAAGGAATGGTATCGAAGCTTTCCATCAACACCAGGCTCCATATAACCAAAATCGTTTTGCTGCCCCAAATAAATGCGTCCATTTTCGTCAATAGCAAGTGACCGAACAATGGATTGATTCGGCAAATCATACAATTGCCAGTGATTGCCATCGAACTCCAACAAGCCATCGTTATTGGCAAAATAGATAAAATCGTTTTTCCCTCTTTCTACTTGCCAATTTTGTGTTCCTCCCTCGTAGGTTTGTTTTGTGAAATTTCGAATATCAGGAACCCCAATATCTTTTAATTGGCCGTAAGAAAATACGCTCATGAAAAGCGATACCGCAAGAAAAAAGTATTTAAACTGAGCTAAGCGCATAAAACAAATATAGTAAAAACGATTTTTTTGCCATTGGTAATGTTTTATAACCTAATAGACTACTATTTTTACCAAAATTTTGAACTGATAACTATGAAAACCGGGATAATTGGCGCAATGCGTGAGGAGATCCTCCTCTTAAAAAAAGACATTAAAGACTTAAAATCGGAGCAATTCGGGTCGAGAGAATTTTATTCAGGCACTATTCATGACAAAGAAGTGGTGATGTGCCTGTCGGGTTGGGGAAAGGTTGCCGCTGCTACCACTGCCACAACACTTATAAACCACTACAAAGTGGATCAATTGGTTTTTATTGGCTTGGCAGGCTCCATTCAAGCTCATCTGAATATTGGAGATATTGTAATCGCCAATCAACTAATCCAACACGATGTTGACTTGACCAGGCTTGATGGATTCCCTAATGTTCAATCTCCCTTTTGGAAAGAGTTTAGCTTTAAAGTGATGTCTGATTCCGAAAAGAAAGCCTCTGAGGCTGTTGAGAAATTCCTTCTCAATTTGAAAAAAGGAGACTATCCCTCCATTAGCTCCACCTACAATCCAACCGTTTATGTAGGTGCTATTGGTACCGGCGACCAGTTTATTGCATCGAAAGATGGTAAAATGAAGATTAGCGAACGCTTTCCGCAGATTTTATGTACAGAGATGGAAGGAGCCGCAATCGCACAGGTTGGAGCAGATTACAAAATTCCGTGCACCGTAATTCGCGTGATATCAGACAAAGCAGACGAAGAGGCACACGATTCGTTTACAAGTTTTCTCTTTGAAAATATTAGTCAGATTTCGGTTGAACTGGCCAAACTGGTGCTAAACTAGTCACCCATTGCCACAAACAGCACTTCAGCAGCAATAAGTATGAAAAGCTGACCGATTATCCATAAAAAAAAACTTGAGGAAAAAATATCGACAACATCATAAAATGGCACAGATGTTGTAATACTCATTTCAGCCACAAAAACAAGATATACCCCACATAGATGTGGGAACAATTAAACAATGAGATTTTTAGTTTAGAAAGACCAGAAAAAAACTCCTGAGTAACGTGCTCAGGAGTTTTTACTTTTTCAAGAAATATCTCGCCAATTAAATCTCCATCAGATTTGTTCTGACAAAATCAATTATACTGTTGGTAACTCCCAAGGACTTCGATAGCTTGGAACCAGATGTTGATTGGCCTCATCATCGTTGAGAAACTGGCTTTTTTCGCTATCCCAATACAATCGTCGTCCGGTTTTCAACGCGATATTTCCCAGATGAGCTACCCGGGCAGTATTCGCGGCAATATCAATGCTGCAATTCAAATCACGCCTGTTATCACGAACACCATCCAGAAAATTCTCCATGTGGTATTCAAGCCCTTTTCCTGTTCCTTTTTGGAGTTCAACACGCTCCATCAAATCTTGATCTTTTTTACGTTCAGGAATGACTTCCCATCCACTTCGATCGACCACTAACGTGCCATTATTTCCAACAAAACCAACACCATGTGTGCGGCCATAATAACCTCCATCAATCCCAATACCGTGATCCCACAACATGGTAAAGTCTTCAAATTCATAAATTGCCTGCAAGGTATCCGGTGTTTCTGCAGCATCTTCAGGATAGGCGAACTTGCCGCCCATTGCCATAACCGATTTCGGTGCTTTAACCTGCATACCAAAAAGACCATAGTCAATAATATGCACCCCCCAATCAGTCATCAATCCGCCGGCATAATCCCAAAACCAGCGGAAATCGAAATGAAAGCGATTAGGGTTGAACGGGCGTTCTTTTGCAGGTCCCAGCCAAAAATCATAGTCAACACCTTCGGGCGCTTCACGATCTGGCTTAACCGGAATAGACCCCATCCAGCCTTGATAGGACCAGGTTCTGACTGTCCTGATTTTGCCTAATTTCCCGGATCTCACAAAATCGACAGCATCGCGCCAATGGGGATCGCTTCGTTGCCACTGCCCAATCTGCACCACAGTGTTGTACTTGTTGGCGGCAGCTTCCATGATATTGATTTCTTCGATGGTGTTTCCCAACGGTTTCTCACAATAAATAGCTTTTCCTGCCTTGCAAGCTTCAACAAAAGGCAGGCAGTGCCAATGATCGGGTGTTCCTATAATAACGGCATCCACTTCCGGATCAGCAATTAGCTGGCGGTAATCCTCGTAGCCTTTTGGTTTTTTGCCCTGCAGCTTTTCAGTGTCTGATATGCGCGCATCCAACACCCGCTGATCGACATCGCAAATCGCGACACACTCCGTGTCCGGCTGTCCTAAAAAGGCTTTCAAATCGGCAAATCCCATTCCTTTGGCTCCAATCAGTCCGCAGCGAACAATTTTTGGAGCACAGGCCGTCATCGCCGCCGGCATTGAAGCGGCCAAACCGACTGCAGCAGTTGCCGCAGTGGTACTTTTAATAAAAGATCTTCTAGTTGTCATTTATACTTAAATTAGTTGGTAGGTCATTCCTTTTGCATGGCATCGTCAAAAGCGATATCCGATGGATCAAAATCGCTGTAGCGGACAAACTCACACGACTCAGCAGCTCCGGCTTCCCGGTTCATCCCGCTGTCTTCCCACTCCACTGAAAGCGATCCGGTATATTGAATATCATTCAATGCACGCATAATATTTTCGAAATTAATATTGCCTCGTCCCATACTGCGGAAATTCCAGTATCGGCGATTATCACCAAAAGGAATATGTCCTCCAAAAACACCCACTGTCGTTGGAACATCACTCCAATACACATCTTTCATATGAACATGGAAAATACGGTCGGCAAACTCGTATATAAAGCGCACATAATCGACATGCTGATACCCCAAATGGCTCGGGTCGTAGTTGAAGCCAAAAGCCGGGTGGTTATCCAATGCTTTTAAAGCGCGCTTGGCCGATTCAATATCAAAAGCAATTTCGGTAGGATGAACTTCCAAGGCAAATTTTACACCCATCTTTTCGTATTCATCCAGAATGGGTTTCCATCGCCTGGCAAAATCTTCGTATCCTTTATCAATCGTTTCCTGCGATCCGGGTGGAAAAGCATACAACAGATGCCAAATGGAACTTCCGGTAAAACCAACTACAGTATCCAAACCTAGGCGTTTGGCAACTTTGCCCGTGTTAATCATTTCGGCTGCTGCCCGCTGACGAACACCCTCAGGGTCGCCGTCTCCCCAAATGTAATCCGGTAAAATGCTTTTATGGCGCTCATCAATCTGATCGCAAACACATTGGCCGACCAAATGATTCGAGATAGCGTACAAATTCAAATCATACTTTTTTAACAAGGCAATACGGTCATTGCAATACTTCTGATCGGCTTTATCAATTTCCATATGATCGCCCCAACAACAAAGTTCCAAACCATCGTATCCAAAGTCCTTTGCTTTTTGACACATGGTTTCAATTGTTAAATCGGCCCACTGTCCGGTGAATAATGTTACTGGTCTACCCATCGTTTATTAAGTTTTAAGTTTAGTTTGTAATTGGTTTATTCGTTAAATGGTTATTTACTGAGAAAAGCCAAGCTTACTGTGGTCGGACTTCCTTCTTCCCACATTTAGCTTTACTCCCCAAATTTCACCCATTTTACCCCATCGTTGTAGCCGGCTTTTACCATGGTATCGATAAACTGCATGCCGCGTATTCCATCTTCCACACCCGGGAAATCAAGCATTTCTGAAGTGGGTTGTTCCCCATTCATCTTTGCTTGAACGGTTAATGCAAAGTTCCGGTAAATATTGGCAAATGCTTCCAGGTAACCTTCGGGGTGTCCACCGGGCGTGCGTGTGTTGTGTTGCGCCCATTCACCCATCTGTCCGGTTCCAACGCGTACCATCTCAGTTGGACGATCAGCCCATTTCACCCACAAGGTATTGGGCTCATGCTGTTGCCACTCCAACCCGCCTTTTTCGCCATACACTCGTATTTTGACATTATTCTCTTCACCGGCCGCAATCTGAGAAGCCATCAGTACTCCACGTGCTCCATTATTAAAGCGCAATAGTGCAGCGCCGTCGTCATCCAGCAAACGTCCGGGAACAAACTTATTTAATTCGGCACAAATCTCGGTGGTTTTCAATCCCGAAATATATTCTGCCAATTGATGGGCATGTGTACCAATATCGCCTATGCAGCCTGCTTTCCCTGATCGCTTAGGATCGGTTCGCCACTCAGCTTGCTTGTTGTCATCCTCTTCCTTTGCTGAAAGCCATCCCTGTGGATATTCGACATAAATGCGGCGGATGTTCCCAAAGTCGCCCCGGGCAACGCGCATCTTAGCTTCCTTTACCGCAGGGTAACCAGAATAAGTATGGGTTAAAGCCAGCTCCAAACCGGTTTCCTGCTGTTTCTTTTTAAGTTGAAGTGCTTCATCCAACGACAAGGTAATTGGCTTATCCATCACCACATGAAAGCCATGTTCCATTGCCCGCATCGCCGGATCAAAATGTACGTGGTTCGGCGTCACGATAACCACAAGATCCATTCGCTCACCTTCCGGCAATTGAGCTTCTAACTCAAGCATTTGTTGGTAGGAAGAGTAGATTCGGTTTTCGGGTAAAAAATAAGACTTGCCGGAATTGAGGGAATTTTCAGGACTGCTACTAAAACATCCACAGACTAGTTCGATCTGGTTATCCATGATCGCGGCAATTCGGTGAATAGCTCCAATAAAGGCACCAGCTCCACCGCCAATCATGCCCATGCGAAGTTTCCTACTCATAGTATTTGGTTTATTGATTTAGTTGTAACTTCTCAAAGTTATAAAACTTAGTTTAAAGCGAAAGTATTTTTATTGGCGAAAAACAACGAAGGCAAACAGCAAGGCTAGTCGTCGGGGAAATTCATCTTACTGATCAATGCCTGTTCTTACTTTATTTGCTCCCTGGTGATAAAAACGATCTGTAATCTACCCCACTTAAACTTTTTCCATGTAATGCTTTCATTAAGAAAGCCTGTACAAATGAACAATACGAGCATATCAATTGTAATTTTGTCCGATTATAAAGTCTGAAAAATTTACGATGACAAAACGATTCCTGATTTCGCGGAAAAACCGCTTTTTTGTTGCACAAATAACTTTCCTTTTAGCCTTATTAACTTCGCTTTCGCCTTTTGCAACCGATACCTATATTCCTGCTTTGCCAACGATGGCTGAATTTTTTGGCCAACCTATTAATCTAGTTGAAATTTCGTTGACAATCTATTTTATCGGGGTGGCAGTTGGCCAGTTATTTGGTGGTCCGTTTTCAGATACATTTGGCAGAAAAAAGATCGCTCTGGTTGGCTTGCTCCTTTTTTCTGTATCAAGTCTGCTAGCCATATTTGTTACCGATGTGTATTCTTTATGGGTTCTTCGCTTTATCCAGGCTATTGGAGGTGGTGCTGCTTCTGTTGTAAATATGGCCTTTGTTCGCGATTGGTTTGAAGGAAAAGATATTGCACGAATATCGTCCTTAATAGGTATGATCATGATGATTGCACCACTTGTCGCACCTGTAATTGGAACATTTTTGCTAATTCACTTTAGTTGGCAGGCGATTTTCATTTTCATGTTTCTGATGTCGTTTGTCGCATTTATTCTGTTTATCTTCTTAATGCCTGAGTCAAGAGATAAAGAACTGATTACAAACCGAATTTCATTAAAAAAAATAAGAGTCTCTTACGGAACTGTTTTTAGCTCGCCAAAATCAGTAATGCTTGTTTTATGCAGCAGTTTTGCTGTTTCCGGTATGTTCACTTTTTTAACGGGAGCCTCCTTTCTATATATCGATTTTTTTAAAGTTAAGGTGAGCAATTTCCCCTTATTCTTTGGAGCTAATATTGTGCTAAATGTGGTTTTAACACTTCTGAATTACAGATTAGTAAAACATATTTCTCCGTCAAAGTTACTGCATGCTGGTTTAATCATGCAGCTTATTTCAGGAGTTGTTTTGTTCTTTGCTGTTCGCCAGAACGAGCCGAACTTATGGCTGGTCTTTGGTTGTATTGTCCTTTTCATTGGCAGCCTGGGACTTGTATTTGCAAACATAGTGGCTCTGATCCTGGAACAATTTCATGCCATATCCGGTTCAGCCAATGCGGTTATTGGGGTTGTTCGGTTTGCATTTAGCGGAGCAATCGGTTCCCTTTTGGCAATATTCCACACAGGAAATATTATTCCGCTCGGAACCATCATGTTTGCTTGTACCGCTTTAGCTTATTTGTTTTTTACAATTTCTAAAATGGTAAACGTTTAACCTAAATTCCATTAAACTTTACATCGAACTTAAAAATGAGTTCATCATTTCTTTAAGCTTGTTAAGGTCACGGACCTATTTGATATTTTCGGTTTCGCTTCTATCACAAATTGTTAAAGACTCGAAACATGACACTAAATTATTCGCACTACTTATTTAGCCAATTAACTTTCATTGGAGCTATTCATGTTTTTCAACAGAAAAATGTACTTTTGTGATTCACATTTTAAACCTGCAAAACAGGAGAATAAAAAATCTGCAAAATTAGACGACAACATGAAACGACTGAAAATTAAAGAAGTACTCGCCGGTGGACAAGTAGGCCAGCAAGTGTTAGTTAAAGGATGGGTTCGAACCAAGCGCGGGAGTAAAAATGTTAATTTCATTGCGCTGAATGATGGATCGACTATCAATAATTTGCAGATTGTTGCGGATGTTGAAAAGTTTGGTGAAGCATTACTTCGCGATATTAACACGAGCGCATCAATTGGAGTTAACGGCGAATTGGTTGAATCGCAGGGTAGCGGACAAGCTGTTGAGTTAGTCGCATCGGAAATTACGGTTTATGGAAAAGCTGATCCCGAAAAATACCCGATCCAACCGAAGAAACACAGCTTGGAATTTTTGCGCGAAAATGCGCACCTGCGTTTTCGTACGGCTACTTTTAGTGCGGTGTTCCGTATTCGTCATGCCATGGCTTTTGCCATCCACAAATATTTCAACGATAAAGGTTTCTATTATTTGCACACGCCAATCGTAACGGCTTCGGATGCTGAAGGCGCCGGACAAATGTTCCGCGTTTCAACGCTTCCACCGGTAAACCCACCAACGACTGAAGACGGCGAAATTGACTATACTCAAGATTTTTTTGGTCGTCCGACGAATTTGACAGTTTCTGGTCAGTTGGAAGGTGAATTAGGGGCGACTGCCTTGGGTGAAGTTTATACGTTTGGCCCAACATTTCGTGCTGAAAACTCAAACACAACCCGCCATTTGGCTGAGTTTTGGATGATTGAGCCCGAAATGGCATTTTATGAGCTGAAAGACAATATGGATTTGGCTGAGGAATTCCTGAAATACCTCATCAAATATGCATTGGACAATTGCATGGATGATCTTAAATTCCTGAGCAATCGTCTGCAGCAAGAAGAAAAAAATAAGCCACAGGATCAACGTTCGATGGAGCTAATTGAAAAACTTCAGTTTGTGTTGGAAAACGACTTTATTCGTTGTACATATACTGAAGCTATTGATATTCTGAGAAACTCAAAGCCCTTCAAAAAAGGAAAATTTCAGTTCCCCGTTGAATGGGGAATCGACCTGCAAAGTGAGCACGAACGTTATTTGGTTGAAAAGCATTTCAAAAAGCCGGTTATTCTGATTGATTATCCCAAAGACATTAAAGCCTTCTACATGAAGCAAAATGAAGATGGCAAAACAGTCGCTGCCATGGATGTTCTCTTCCCTCAAATTGGAGAAATCATTGGTGGATCGGAACGTGAATCTGATTACGATAAACTGGTAGCGCGAATGGAAGAAATGGATGTTCCTGCCGACGAAATGTGGTGGTACCTGGATACCCGGCGTTACGGAACGGTTCCTCACGCCGGATTTGGGTTAGGATTTGAACGTTTCATTTTATTTGCAACCGGCATGGGTAATATTCGCGATGTAATCGCATTTCCAAGAACGCCAAAGAATGCAGAGTTCTAAAAAAACATTAAAAACTAAAGAAATATAAAGAGGTTGACCGCAATAGTCAACCTCTTTTAGGTAACAAAGGTTATATTTGTTATAGAAATAAGAAGAAAACAATTATAATATGCCATCTCAGAAACTAAGTTTACAGCAAAAGCTACTGCAGAAACTTTCACCTCAACAAATTCAGGTGATCAAGCTTCTGGAGATACCTACGATGCAGCTGGAACAACGCATAAAGAAAGAGCTGGAAGAAAACCCGGTTCTTGAAATGCTTGACGATGAGCCAATTGATCAAAGTGAAGAGTCGGAAAGCAGCGATTCCGAAGGTGATGAATTTTCACTTGAGGATTACATTGAAGATGATGAAATTCCGACTTATAAACTAAACACCAGTAACTACTCGAAAGACGATAAACAACCCGATGTCCCTTTTAGCACAGGAACAAGCTTTTATGAATCACTTACTGAACAGCTCGGCCTTACCGACTTGGATGGCGAGCAAAAGAAGCTGGCAGAATACATTATCGGAAATATTGACGAAGATGGCTATTTGCGAAGAGATTTGATGTCGATCAGCGACGACCTGGCTTTCACGATGAATATGAACGTTGCAGAAGAAGATCTGGAAGAGATACTGGAAACGATTCAGGACTTTGATCCAGCCGGTGTTGGCGCGCGTTCGTTGCAAGAGTGCTTGTTGCTTCAAATTCAACGTAAAAAGGGGAATGAATCGACCTTGCTCGCCTCCCGGATATTGAAAGAAAATTTTGAAGAGTTTACCAAAAAACACTATGATAAAATCATTCATAAGTATGAAATTTCGGAGGACCAGCTAAAAGAAGCGTTGAATGAGATTCTGAAGCTTAATCCGAAACCCGGTGGCTCAATTAATAATCCGAACAACCAGTCGAACCAAGTCATTGTTCCCGACTTTATTCTCGATAATGTAGACGGAGAACTGATCCTGACATTGAATCAGCGCAATGTTCCTGATCTGAGAATGAACAACACTTACATGGACATGCTTCGAGGCTATACCGACAACAAAAAGAACGCCTCGAAGAACCAAAAAGATGCCGTTCAGTTCGTCAAGCAAAAGCTGGACTCGGCCAAATGGTTTATTGATGCTATCAAGCAGCGCCAGCAGACTTTGATTTTAACCATGTCGGAAATTATTGACTTCCAAAAAGAATACTTTAAAGAAGGGGAAGAGACCAAGCTTCGTCCGATGATTCTGAAAGATATTGCCGACCGAACAGGCCTGGATATCTCTACGATTTCCAGAGTTTCGAATAGCAAATACATTCAAACACACTTTGGCATTTATGCATTGAAATATTTCTTTTCAGAGGGTATGCAAAAAGATACCGGAGAAGAAGTTTCCACCCGGGAGATTAAAAACATTTTGGGAGAATGTATTTCGAAAGAAGACAAGCGAAAACCATTAACAGACGATCGGCTGGCTAAAATACTGAAAGAAAAATCGTATCCGATTGCACGGCGTACCGTTGCAAAATATCGTGAGCAACTGGGAATTCCGGTTGCGCGTCTAAGAAAGGAATTGTAGAAATTATAACGACTACACTATGAATGCAAAGCAAGCCATCGCCCAGTTCTTTTCCTTGGTTTTTCATCCATTGATAATTCCTACACTGGGCTTTCTATTACTCATGAATTCCGGTTTCTATTTTTCGATGATGAGCTTTGAGGGTAAAAAATTCCTGCTTATTATTATCTTTTTAAGCACTTTTCTACTTCCGGTATTAAGCTTAGGACTGCTATCATTTAACAAGCGATTTGATGCGACAATGAGCAAGAGTACCGATCGGGTTCTCCCGCTTTTTATGAGTGCTATTTATTACTATCTGGGCTATTACTATTTAGGGCGGCTGGATGTTTACCCAATCTATCGTGTCTTTTTGCTCGCCACAATCCTCATCATCATTATGCTGCTACTGATATCCATGAAATGGAAAATTAGCAATCACATGGCAGGTATCGGAGGGCTTATTGGGGCTGTAATTGCCTTATCATTTCGCATGGGAATCAATAGTTCTATGCTATTATGCGGCTTAATTATTTTGGCCGGAATACTTGGAACTGCCCGTTTAATCTTGAAAAAACACAGTCAGCTACAAATCTATGCCGGCTTTTTTCTCGGATTTATGGTGAACTATCTGATCATTATTTATCTATAATCATAATCCAGGCATCGTTAAAATCCTCTTCCTGACGAAGCACCATAAGGGCGTTTTGAGCTAAATCAAAATCATTAAAAGACTGAACAGCTAAACGGTAGTAACCATCTTCATTACGCATAATAACAGCCGATTTAAAACCTTGCTGCTGGTATTCTTTATTCCAACTTTCAGCAAATTCCTTTACGGTGTACGTGTCAACAACCAAAAAGTATTTGTCGTCCAGGTTGACCCCCATATCAATTTCTTCAACCGGAGGTGGTGGTGGCTCAGGAGCTTCAACAACTTGCACGGTATCCTGAGGATTAACTTCAACTTGCAAATCTTGCTTCTTTTCCTTGGTCTTGCATGCAACAACGATTACAAGCAATAATACGAACAGGTATTGTAGTTTCATATTCAACGAGCTTTTAAACAAAGTTACGGAAAGAAATAAAAAAATCCCTTATTTCTAAGGGATTCTGTTCATGCTATTCGACAAACTTATAGCCAATACCTTTCAATGTTTTTATATGATCGTTCCCGATTTTTTCTCTCAATTTTCGAATATGAACGTCAATTGTGCGGTCTCCCACGACAACATTTTCACCCCAAACCGAATAGTAGATTTCTTCGCGGGTAAACACTTTACCAGGTTTCGAAACCAGTAATGAAAGCAATTCAAATTCTTTTCGAGGAAGAATCATTTCCTGACCTCTGGTATTAATCAGGTAACGCTCTTTATCAATAACCAAATCACCAATCGTTATGGTGGTTGAATTTTCAACAACTTGATCAGGTGCAACCCCTCCAGTACGTTTCAAGAGTGCTTTAACACGGCTAACCAACACTTTTGGACGAATGGGCTTGGTAATATAATCGTCTGCTCCTGCCTCGAATCCTGCAATTTGCGAATAGTCTTCTCCACGTGCCGTTAAAAAGGCGATGACCACACTATTTAAGGACGGTATTTTACGAATTTCTTCGCAGGCTGCTATTCCATCCATTTCCGGCATCATCACATCCAGAATGATCAAATCCGGAGTTTTCTTCTCAGCCACTTTGATAGCTTCCAACCCATTTTGAGCCGTATAAACTTTGTAACCTTCTTTTTCAAGATTATAGCTAATAAATTCTAAAATATCGACTTCATCGTCGACCAGTAAAATTTTGTACTTCGTATCACTCATAATGGTAAAACTTATCTGCTGCTAAAAGTAGAATTAGAGCTTAGAAAATGTGTTAATAAACGATTAAAATCTCAAATCACAGGCAAATTACTACTTTCATTTGGCTTTTTCAAGCGTGAAAGTAAAAGTTGTTCCTTCGTCCACCGAAGACTTTACATTTATCGTTTGCTCGTGTGCCTCGATAATGTGCTTTACAATTGATAAACCAAGCCCGGTTCCTCCTTGTTCCCTGGAACGTGATTTATCAGCCCGGTAAAAACGCTCAAAAATACGGGGTAAATGTTTGCTATCTATTCCCAAACCATCATCGGCAACTTCCACCATCAGGTTTTCTTTCAAGTCGTAAAATGAAATATTAACGAATCCTTTTCTTTTACCGTATTTAATGCCATTTAAAACCAGATTAGTCATCACTTCCATAATCCGCTTTTTGTCGGCTAAAACATTTACCGGCTTTTCTGGCCGTTTAAAATTCAGTTGTATTTTTCGCTCAACAGCCATCATCTGCTCCAATTCAATCACATCATCCACCAGGCGAACCAAGTCAAAACTTTCCAGCTTAAGCTTCAGTTCTCCGGATTCCAGTTTTGTAATTGACTCTAAATCCTCGACAATGGAAATCATCCGATCAATACTTTTCTCCGTCCTCTTTAGGTAAAGCTTATTCACTTTCGGATCATCGATCCCTCCTTCGAGCAAAGTCAAAATATAACCTTGAATATTAAAAATAGGAGTTTTTAATTCGTGCGATACATTACCAACAAATTCTTTCCGGTACCTCTCCAGATCTTTCAAACGAGTAATTTCCTGAGTTTGATTTTTGGCCCATTCCTCCACCTCTTGTCGTGCTGTAGAAACCATGTCAACTTTATCTTCGCGTTTCTTGATTTTCTTCCCTGTTACCGGAATTTTGCGAATAATCTTATAAATTGGCTCAATTCTGTTATCAACGTACTTTCGCATAATAAAAAGAATCAGAGAATAAACGATCGCGAAGTAAAATATGATTAATACAAGATATAACCAGAGTGAAAAAGCTGTAAATGAGAACGCCACAACGAATACAATGGTTAACAATGTTAGTGCTTGTGCCAAATACAGCGCTAACTTTCTTGGAGAATAAGTCTTCATAAACCTTTTTGTTTGGCGGCTAATTTATAACAAAATTTTGCTTGTTTGCTCATTAATAGTAATTTGACCGTTCGTTAACATTAAATTAACACAAAAGGGGTGGTAGGTTAATTGATAGCACTATTTTTGCCACCGTCAATCTTATATCTAATATGATGGAACAATTCTACTTAATTCTTGTGATCGTGCTCTTTGCACTAGCAATTTCGGATTTGGTTGTTGGAGTCAGCAATGATGCTGTTAATTTCCTGAATTCAGCGATTGGATCAAAAGCCGCCCCCAAATGGATTATTTTTACTGTTGCCAGTCTTGGCGTACTTGTCGGATCTACGTTCTCCAGTGGTATGATGGAAGTTGCGAGGAAAGGAATTTTCCATCCCGACATGTTCTTCTTTGCGGAGATCATGGTTATTTTTATGGCGGTCATGATTACCGATGTGATCCTACTGGATTTATTTAACACCTTCGGCCTTCCAACATCGACCACCGTATCAATTGTTTTCGAACTTTTGGGTTCTGCTGTCGCGGTGTCTCTTGTAAAAATTAGTGGAGCCGGTCAGTCAATTAGCGAGTTACATAAATACATTAACTCGGAAAAGGCACTTGCTATTATTACTGGAATTTTACTCTCGGTATTTATCGCTTTTATAGTCGGTGCCATTGTCCAGTACATCGCCCGGGTCATCTTCAGTTTTAAACAAAACAAAACATTAAAATATTACGGCTCGGCATTTGGTGGACTTGCCATTGCTGCAATGACCTATTTCATGGTTATTAAGGGAGCCAAAGGAGCCGTTTTCATGTCGGCTGACACGGTAGATTTTCTAAAAACCAACATGGTTAGGATCCTACTTATTAGCTTTGTAGGCTGGACTATTGTTCTGCAATTACTTTACCTGATTTTCAAAATTGATATCCCTAAAGTTATTGTACTGGTTGGTACTTTCGGATTAGCCATGGCCTTTGCCGGAAACGATCTGGTGAACTTCATTGGAGTTCCATTGGCTGGATTCTCATCGTACAAAGCTTGGGTCGCTAATGGTGCACTTGCGCCAGACAGCTTTGAAATGGGAATGCTAACCGGGAAAGTTCCCACACCCACGTATATGCTACTTATTGCAGGTCTTATCATGATTATCACGCTGATTACATCTCGCAAAGCACGTTCGGTTGTAGCCACAACAGTTGACTTATCACGACAGACTGAAGGCGAAGAGCGGTTTGGTTCATCAGCTTTTTCAAGAGCCGCGGTAAGAACAACAATGACGATTAACAAAGGTATTCGAAAAGTTCTTCCAGCCTCTGTGATTAGAGGATTGGACAATCGCTTTGTCCCAAACACCGAGAACGAAAGCAATGCAATAAAAGAAAAGGATAAACCTGCTTTCGATAAAATCAGGGCATCGGTTAATCTGGTTGTTGCCAGTATCCTAATTTCGATTGGTACTTCACTGAAATTACCACTGTCAACGACCTATGTAACCTTTATGGTGGCTATGGGTACTTCATTAGCTGACAGGGCCTGGGATCGTGAGAGTGCTGTTTACCGGATTTCCGGAGTATTTACCGTCATTGGCGGTTGGTTTATGACAGCCTTAGTTGCCTTTAGTGTTGCCGGATTCATTGCCTGGATCATTTCAATCAGTGGAAACTTTATGATTTTCGTCTTTATTTTAGTGGCTATACTAATGGTTGGAAGAACCTACTTCTTTTTCAAGAAAAAAGCACAAGAAAAAGAAGAGGAAGAAGAGGAACTTGACGTTTCAGAAATGATTAAGGAGAAAACGAAAAAACAAGTCCTAAATACGGTTATTAATGCAAATCAGATTTTCTCTGTTTGTATCGATAGTTTTATAAAAGAAGACCGCGCGCACCTAAAAGAATCATTAGAACTAAATAAGAAGTTCCAGAAGAAAGTGAAAAAGGCGAAGGACAAAGTATTCCCAATGATTCAAACCTTACATCAAGAATCAATGGACAGCGGACATTGTTTTGTACAGATTGTCGACTACCAACGTGAAATTTCGCATTCCTTGAATTTCATGGTCGAACCACTTTTCAAACATCTGGATAACAATCACAAACCATTCATCGAAGTCCAATTGGAAGAATTAACCGAATTGATTGGTCTCGTTGATGAATTTTTCAACCTTGCCTTGCACATTGTTAAAGAAGATCAATACGAGAAGTTTGATGATATCTTGTCAATGAAAGAGTCGCTATCCGATAGGTTGACTCAGTTGGAGAAAAAGCAAATCAAGCGGATAAAAGCAAAAGACGTGAGCACACGTAACTCCCTGTTATTCTTCAATGTCATCAAAGAAACCAAAAACCTGGTGCTACACTCAGTTAACCTGATTAAGTCGCAACGTGATTTTGTAGATCTGAGCAATTAAAAACCACAAAATAGAATAAAATAAAACAGCCGGACACAAATTGATCCGGCTGTTTTGTTTTGTATTTTATTCTATTAATTCATTTAATCAGCAACCCAATTTTGATCCTTTATATTTGTACAATTATTGATCGAAATTGAATCCGATAATTCTCCGGTTACCGATAGCTGTATGGGTGCATAAGTAGTATTGAAATGAATGTTTTCAAACGATATGTTTCTGGCATCAACCAACTCAATGATGCTGTCGTTAGCTGTCAAATTCATATTTTTAAACGATGAGTTAACGATATCGTGAGCATAGAAGAAATTGGTACAATTTGCTTCTACATTTTCGATTTGCAAATTTTCGAGTGGTGACTCCGGAATACCATAAACTTTGACAAAATGAGTTGCTTTTTCGATCAGAATATCGCGTGCAAAAATAGTACTATATTTAGGGGTCAACTCGTTAATGTCAAGTGCTGGAAGCCTTCGGGCTAATTCGCCAACGTACAACTCTCCTCCAAGCATATCCCATTTAAAAGCGGTATGCTTCAAATTCATCCGAATTCGCTCGTAAATGAGGTTCTCGCCACCGCCGCCACGTGGTCGTCTGGTTTTAAAACGTATTCCAACTCCGGTATCCTGAAAAACACAATCGTGAACATACAAGTTCCGAATCATGCCAGCCGTTTCACTTCCGCAGGTAATCCCGCCGTGCCCCTCCTGTGCCAGGCAATACCGAACAACTATATTCTCCGTCGGTTTATTAATTCGAAGTCCATCATGACCGCGACCCGATTTCATGGTGAAACAGTCATCACCACAATTCAACGTACTGTATTCAATCAATACATTACTGCTCGATTCAATATCGATGCCGTCTCCCCTTTTTATTCCGACCGAGTTGACCTTCACACCGCGAATAATAACGTTGTTGCAATAAATAGGTACAATATTCCAGAAAGCCGTTTGATCGAGTGAAATACCTTCGATGTAGACCTTTTTACAATTGATGGGGGAAATAAACATGGGAGGAAAAATACTCCCTGACTCTTGTGTTCCATCATAAATACGCTGCTCAACAGCCAAGCCGGAAGCCACTACATTTTCAATTACATCAGACCGCTCGATACGCTCGCGAATATCGCCCTTTGAGGCCGACGGACCAACCAGCTGTCCTCTTCCGGTAATCGCAATGTTTTGCTGATTGTTCGCATAAATACAAGCTCCCAGCGACATGACTTCCACGCCTTCGATGCGGGTAAAAACGCCGGGTTGAAAATCTTTCACCCATGCACTGAACTTTAAGGTACAGCCCGCGGGAATATGCAGATTCACATTGCTTTTTAGCTCTATCCGCCCTGTTAACCACTCTCCCTCCGGAAGCATCAACATTCCACCTCCCTTTAAGCTGAGTTGATTAATGGCATCTTGAATGGTGCTAGTATTGATTTTATCGTCCGAAAGGTCAACACGAACAGTATCGTCAGGAAAAACAGGCTTTGTGAAATCAACCGTTTCGAAAGGCGCTTTAACCGGTGCAATTTCATCGGGCATATTAGCTTGGCCCACTTCTTCAACAGTAGGAATTTGGGCTAGTTGCCATATCTCCTTCTTTTCAGACGATTGACAAGCAGTCAGATATAAACTAATAATAGTTAAGACCAGATAGGTGTATGAGTACCTCATTTTTCCAATTTTAAAAGGTGAATTTTATAATAGTAGCGTAAGCAAAAGGTAAAAATACTCAACTGAAAACGTTTTCACAAGAACCGCCTTTTCACTCAAAAAGAATTAAAGCAGTTTCATTCTCGGGAAGTTATCCTTTAGTACTAAAATAGCGGCGAAACAAGACCTTTTTCAGGTCGCGGAAGATAATTTGATGGGCAATGACTTCTACTTGATTATAGCGAGGGAAATCGGCCTGTGTGCAGGCAATATCGCGGTCGGTAATGTCAACCTGGTACAAAATGGACAGCAACAAGTCCGATTTGTTGATCAATAAGGTATCGATCTGCTCAACCAATTGCTGGTGGAGTTCATGGTAAGCGTCATCAATACGACCCGAAAAATGGATTTCCACTCCAAACAGGCCAAAATCCTTCATAATCTGAGCAATGGTGTCCAGAATAATATCTTCCCGATTCAGGAAAATATCAACATTGGTATGGGTGATATTGGGTAAGTCCATTTGCTATCCGATTTGAAGGGGTGAAGATAGAGATATTTTAGTTGCTGCAACTATTGTGAAACACCACGCATCAATCATGCATTATATTATGTTTTTAAGCAGGTTTGGTTAATATGTTTAGCTAAAATAGTATTTTCGAACATAATTCCACCTCATTAAGAATGAACAATTATTTTAAACCATTAAAATACACAGCAGTTATCATTGCCGGCATGATCTTACCAATTTATATTTGTTTTTCATATTTCTTTGAAAAGAATTATTTTAGTTGGGCTTATTATTGTTTTGTTTCAATTTTTTTTGGCATAATTCTTCTTTTTAAAACAATTCCGGGCAAGATTAAAACTATCAATGTTAATTCAATAGACCTTCTATTGATCCTTTACTCTTCCTACATCATCATTTACTATTTCTTTGTTCCAAATTATGCCATCATATCTAAGCATCAGATTATTTTCTTCACCCTTCCTTTTTACTTTCTGTTTGGTTCAGGAAAGATGAGAAATTTTGACTTGTTAGCAAAAATAATTTCAATAGTCTGCTTATTCGAAATATTAATTGCACTGCTTCAGCTTCTTGGAATGATTAAAAATATCAACGATTATTTTCAGATTGCAGGAACTTTAGGTAATCCTAATGTATTTGCGGAACTACTGGCTCTGGGAGTTCCTATGTTGTTGTTTCTGTTTAAACATGAGTCAAAAAAATCTAATCAACTGCTGATTTTAACTGTTCTTTTACTGAGCATTTCCTTCATCTTCTTTGTTAAAGCACGAGGAGCAATTCTTGGTCTCCTGCTATTTTTCACAGTTATTTCTTTTCGTTTTTTGTCCCGAAAAAAGAGGATTATATCAATTCTAATATTTACGCTACTGACCTGTTTACTCTTTCTCATAAAGCATGATTCGATGACTGGTCGTCTACTGATTTGGAAAGTCTCATTAAACGCAATTACCACAAAGCCATTTTTAGGTTTTGGTATCAATTCATTTAGTCAAAATTATCTACGTTTCCAATCTGCTTTCCTAAACACGTCCACTAACGAACAATTCAAATGGATTGCGGGAGAACCCGAATGGGCATATAACGAACTAATTGAACATGCTTTTGAAGGTGGTATCCCATTGGCATTGTTATGGCTTGGACTTTTGACTGCTGCCTTTTGGCCGATCATAAGAAACTGGAGAAAAACCAATAATATTTCAGATATCCAATTGGCTCTGTTAGGGATCTTCGTCGTTTTTACTACTATTTCACTGGTTAATTTTACTTTCTCTGTATACCCAATTCTTCTCATATTCCTAATCGCATTAAGCTTCGTGTCACATGACTTAAAACCAGTCTGGATTATAAATAAGAAATACCTGTACCTGTTTTTAAGTATCTGGTTATTAGTGGCTACAATTCAATTCATTGGAATCTGTGATTATTTGCCAAACTCATTTAAGATCAGGAAAATCCAAAATACAAGAGTGATTGATAATGATTCCGATGATTATCTCAGGAAGCTCGCAGACCAATACCCCTTATATGGCAGACTTCAAATGTTATGTGGGGCAAAAGCTTATCAAAGAGGAGAACACACTGAAGCAATGAAATATCTTGACCGATCGATACAAACAACTCAGAAATCTCAAGCCAAATTACTCAAGGCAAAAATATTAATCGACATTCAACAATACAACAAAGCAGAGGTGCTTTGTAAAGAGGTCAGAAATCAGTTACCAAACCGGATTACGCCCTTGTATTTCCTTTTTCTGATTGCTAAAGCACAAGACGATATCACTTGTGCAATCGATTTAGCACATGACATTGAGCATTTTCAAGTGAAAATAAAAAATAGAAAAACCGAAAAAATAAAAACCGAAGCAAAAATATTTCTTTATGCAACTAAAAACGACAATAATTAATTATTCTCTTTTAGCAGTCTTATTTCTTTCCACGGCTTGCAGTAATGACGGTCATCCTAGTCCAAACGAAGTTCCCAAAGAGGTACAAAATGTTATTACCCAATCAAAAGATAATGGCAAAGAGCTAAAAAAGGCCATATTTTATTTTTTGGAAAAAGGAGATTCGTTACAGTTAAAAGCATTGTATTTTTTGATCGAAAATATGCCTTTGCACTATTCAGAAAACGTTGAATGGACAACATCAAATGGAGATGTATTTCCATTTAATGAACTTGACTACCCCGATTACGAGACCTCTATTAAAGAGTTCAAGGAACAGACAAGGGATTTCAGTGTAACTCCTGGAATCCAAAGATATTTTGACCAGGATACGATCACAGCCGATTTATTAATAGCCCACGTTGAATTTGCATTTAGCAACTGGCAAGAATCCTGGGCCAAACATTTTCCATTCAACTTTTTTTGTGAATACATATTGCCATACCGGGTGAATACGGAACCTATTCAGACCTGGGAGAATAGCTATCAAAAACGTTTTCTGGACATTGCAAAAAGGCAACACAGTGATGACCCATTAATTGTTGGGGCAGCCATTAACTCTGATCTCAAATTGTGGTTTACCAACTCATTTGCATTGAAAAACTCCAAAGATCCAGTTCCATTGTTGGGGCCTTTGCAATTGTTACACCGAAAAACAGGAGGATGCCCGGACATGGTTAATTTAGCTACTTACTCATTACGGAGCGTTGGCATTCCGGCAGCCGTGGATTTCACTCCATTTTGGGCGACTTCAACAGGATCACACTTTTGGAATTTTACATTCGACAGCCTAAGATATGGTTATAGCTTCATGGGAGCGGGTGAAAATTATTATGACCATTCTATTAACAAGGATATGGCAAAAGTTTACCGGATCATGTATAGCAAACAAAAAGACCATATTGCAGCAAGGGTACCTGCCGAAAAAATACATTCCGACCTGTTTCAAGTTCCAAACATAATGGACGTAACCAAATACTACATCAAAACGACCAACTTGTCTGTGAAGCTTGATTCAACGCTCAATCACGAAGTGATCTATTTATGTGTCTTTAATGGATTGCAATGGAGGCCGGTTGCAGCAGAGGTTGCAGACAATGGCGAGGTCCATTTCAATGACATTGGGCTCAACATCGTTTACCTTCCAATGGTTTATAATTATAGCAAGTTGACACCGGCCGGGCTTCCGGTTTTAGTGCGAGACAAAAGACCTCCGGAATTTATACAGTGCTCGGATAAAGACAAACGAAATGTTGTGATTAAAAATAAAGACCGCTATTTAATATTAAGAAATGGGAAAAGCTACACGCTGCGATATTGGGATGGTAAATGGGTCAAACATTCCACCCAAAAAGCCTCCTCTAAAAGTTTCATTGAATTCAAAAACGTCCCTGCAAACTCGCTGATGGTTCTGGTGCCGGAATACAGTCAGGGTAAAGAACGCATTTTTACACTAAACGATAAAGATGAACTAATGTATTGGTAACCATCTCATAAGCGAAATGAAAACGAAAACCACCTTGAATCAATTTGTTTCATTAAAGAAAATTATTCTTTATGAGCGCGAAGAATTAAAGATTGTTGACCAGAACTTGATCATCAGGGTTGAATCGAACCGTTGCTATTCTTTGATTTATTTTGTTGATGGGACATCCCACCTTGCATCGAAACCCTTAAAGGAAATTGAAGTTGATCTGGATAAAACCCTATTCCTTCGCATACACCGTTCCCACCTAATCAATATAGGTAGTGTATGCAGCATCCTTCGGGGAGGGAAAAGCCGGATTAAGCTAACAGACGGAACCATTCTTCCAATTACCAGTGAAAAATTGCACATTTTAATTGAAAGCATCAAGCGATTTGGAGATCGTTAGTTTTGCCTGATCACGCCTTTTTTTAAATCGCCCCGGAGACGAATTCATATCTTTGGGATATTCACATATACTATTCATAGATTATATAATATAAAATAATAGGGTGACATGTATTATTGAAATCGTTTAATCATAATTTCAATTTGTCATGAAAAAGATCACTGTATTCCTAACCCTGTTCATTTTTATCTTTCCATCCTGGGGACAATCTCCCACAGAAGCTATACTTACTTCAATTCAAAACAAAATCAGTTTAACTCAATCACAAAAAGAAAGCATTGAAAAGGCGTTATCCGAAAAAAAAGATTATTTTGATCTTGATGGGATAATCTCCCCTTTTCTTGAAGAAGCGCAACTTGAAGTGTTGTTTAAAAAACAGATAATATCCAAAGCCACAGCTTTAGCTCAGACCGAGATTAATTATTTGAACTTTTGTAAAGAGCCAACTACAGCACAACTCAATAAAATCAAATCAATCCTGGTTGAGAAATATGCAGACCAGCTTGTCTTGCTAAAAAAATACGGAGATACGCCCGAAGGATTGAGTAAATTAAACGAATCAGAGTACAGACATGACAAATTAAAAAGGAATTATCTTTTCATCAGCAACCTCAGGGATGCAAAATATAGTGAAATCTTCGCGTACCAGGACATGCTCCAGTTGTCAGAGAATCAAAAAAATGCTATTGCAGAAGCCTATAACAAACGAGTAGCTGAATTTTCTGAGATCAAAAAGAACGGGAAATATGATTCCAAGAACGACAAGCAAATAAACAAGAGATATAGCCAATCTCTTGAGAAAATACTGACCGCTGAGCAATACGATTTTTACCTTGGGCTACTATGTAAAGGGAAAGCACAATCCCGACTGGACCTGACAATGGCAGAGTTGCAAAAATACGACCTGGTAACTAATGAAAACCAGGAGAAAGCCAAAAATGCTGTTTACAACTATTACCTTGAAGTGGAGAAAACAAACAAGCGTTATGCCAATGATGATAAAACGCGAATCGACACAAAAGAACGGTTGGAAGCTAACCGCCCTAAAATACTGGTACAGCTAAAACATGCTAAAAAATTTAGCGAGCAGGGGAAAAAATACCAAGGCAACTTCCAGTGGTAAACTCAACCACAATCAACGATTTTAACCATAAAAGGAAATGACACATGAAACGGCTTAGTATATTCATACTGCTTATAATATGGGCACAATTATTATCTTATGTTTACGGGCAAAGCGCCAGCCCCGAATCCGAAAAACTCCTCAGAATGGGTCACCAGTTCCGGCTGGGAGGACAAGAAGCGCCCGATTACCAGAAAGCGTATAATTGTTTCCTGAAAGCTGCTACCCTGGGCAATCCCGATGGGTTTAACTGCATGGCCATCATGGAACAAAAAGGGATTGGACGGGAAAAGGACGAGTCAACAGCAGTTTCGCTTTTCAAGAAGGCTGCCTCCCTGGGATCAGGGAAAGCCATGTACAACCTCGGGCTAATCTATAAGTTTGGCTACGGTGTTGAGATAGACTATCAAACAGCTTATGAGTATTTTCAGCAATGCTCAGATGCTGGATATCCGGGAGGAATGTATGGTATTGGATATTTCCTGTTTAAAGGGCTTGGTGTAGATCAAAATTATGAAGAAGCCTTTAATTGTTTTTCTAAAGGCGCCAAACTTGGACGTTCTTCCTGTAAACACATGTTAGGCATAAGCTACCGTAATGGGTATGGGGTAGAAAAAAACCTTAAAAAAGCAAGGGAATGGCTGGAAGCGGCTGCACAGGATGGATACGATTTGGCACTCGATGAGTTATTGATCAGAGAGGAAGAAAACAACACAACTCCAACGCTAAAGTCAGCAAAGGTTGACGAAATCGTATTGGAAACGCCTAAAGTTTATAAAAAGATAAAAGGTGTTTCCAGTTCCATGAACCTTCAAGGTTCATGGGAAGGAAAATTAGCCACGTATGATTTTTCGGGGAAATACCTCATCAAGAAAAAGAAAGTCACCCTGGTGTTACAGCAAAATGGAAAAAATATCACCGGTTCCTGGCAACTGGGCGATTCATTGCAGCTTAACATACAAGGCTACCTGACTGATTCCCTCTTGTTCTTTACGAATGCTGATTTTGATGAACCCGACCGGTACCAGGTTTCGCTTGACTGGGCAATTGAAGGGGGCACTTTGGAAAGTTATACCGAAGGAAACAGACAAGTGTTGGCCGGGAATATTTACCTGTATTCGAGCTACATCAAGGAACCCGGAAGGCCAACCATATTATTGCTTTCCAAAGAGCTTGAACCGGTTAACCCAATTGACACGATCACAAATAAAGTGGAAGCTGAATATGACGAGGTAGCCTACAACGAACCTGATACAATCCCGAAAAGTAATTTTTCAAAGGTAGTTACAGAAGATCAATTGGTAGAAAAGCTGGTCTCAGGACTAAACCTAAAAGTCTATCCTAATCCATTTACCAACCAACTTAATGTCCAGGGATATCTGGATACGGAAGGGATTGTAAGCGTTGCGTTATATAATTTATCCGGCCATTTGGTTCAGAATTTATTCTCAGGACACAGAGCTGTTGGGCAATTTTCCAGGGAGTTTATTTTACAAATACCTCCCGGCAGTTATATTTTGTCGGTAAGGAGCCATAATCAGCAAAAAAGTATCATGGTTATAAAAAAATGAAGATGAATCTATTGCGCATATCCATGGCCCTTTTGTTGGTGTTCTTCTTTATTCAATGCAAAAACAATCAATCAAATTCATCGGCCAAAAGAGTTGCTTCAGAGAATGACTATATAGAGCAACTGCAACCAGAACCGGACAGCATCAAAAGGCTGGCGATAAAGTTAAAGAGCCAGATCAATAAAAATTACAGGGCAATCGATTTTAAAGATTCGTCAAACTGGGAGCTTATTTCAAATCTTTTCGCGAAAGAAATTCTGGAATCTTTCCAGGATGATAACAACAAAAGGCATCAGCTTATTGAATGCAAATTACTATTCCTAAAAGGAAGGAGTGCCATAGAGAATATGAAGCTTGAAAAGGAGCAGCACCTCGATATGATGCAACACAATTTTGACACGTATATGGCTAACCTGCAGGAAATACTGGGGAAAGAGAAATTTGAAAAATGGAAGAATGAAGATGATAAAAAATACAACTTATTTATAAAAACCTGCAATCAATGGAACGAATTAAAAAAACAATCTTACAACGAATAAGAAAGTTAAGTTTTCTTTTTATCGGGTACATTATTTTAACGATATTTGCTCCAAGATTTGGAGCAACTGCATTATACGGGCAATGGACTGATGAAGATGAGTTTGATGCGGGTTGTGTTTTTTGTGGTTGTAGTGGAATACCTTGTTGTTGTGATGGCGTACTTGTCACAGTATGTCCTGTTTGTGGTTATGAAAATTGTATATGCGATCTTTTAAATTATGATGACTACTGTCCTTATTGTGGATGTTCAGGTACTCCTTGCTGTTGTTTTGATCCAGATCCGATAGTTTGTGATTGCTGTGGAAGCGAAGCACATAGTCATTGCGATTTT